>JAYTXL010000269.1:0-15440 GCA_043742955.1 Verrucomicrobiota bacterium
GCCTCGTTGGCGGCCTTGAGCCGGTTCGCTGCCTCCGTTTTGGTGGCCTCCGCCACTTTCTGCGTCTCTGCCGCCGCTTTGGCGACCCGGTCGGCTTCCGCTTTCTTGTCTGCCGGGGCGGCCAGGGCCTCATCCGCCAGCTTTTTGGCGGCCGTGGCGGCCGTGGCGGCCTCCTGGTCAGCCTTCTTCTGCGCTTCTTCCGCCGTCTTCACGGCCCCCGGATTGGAGCGGTATTTCGTGACGGATCCGCCGTAAAACGCGAGCGTGTATTCTCCCGGCAGGGTCTTCCACGCCCCCAGATCCAGGGCCACCTCGGCGGTGGGGGCATTGAGCGGGACGTCCAGCTCCTTCACGCTCTCCAATCCGGCACCAATCGGGCGCAGCTTGATGACGCCCGTAAACTCGCCACGCCAGGTGAGTTTCAGGGGGATCGTCAGCTTTTCACCCGCCTTGCCTTCCCACACTTTTTTTTCGCTCGGCGCAATGGTCACGGCCGCCATCTCCGAGCCCCCCACCGAAACCGGCACATCCGCCATCAAGCGCGGATTGGGTATTTCCTGGCTCGCGTCCGGCACCGGCCAGACCTGCGAGGCCAACCGGCACGGGCGGGTTACGGCCACGCCATTGATCTGCGCGTAGCCGAACATCTTGGCCACCGCAAAAGAGCGCGGGGCATTTTCCGCCGCCGTGATCAACATCATGCCCCGCGTCTTTCCGGCGGGGATCTTCAACCCACTAGCCGTAATCCCGGGAGGCAAATTGTCCATGCCCAATTCAATCTCACCATCAAAGCCGTCCCGGCGCACGACCGCGACCTCCAACGCCAGCGTGGCTCCGCTGCGCAGGGCAATGGGCTTGGACAACGCCGCCCGGTCGCCATTCCTTAATTCGAAATGAACGCCCCAGGCCGCCAGCGCGAAATCAGGTGCCGCCTTGCGGATGATCAACCGATATACATTCCGGGGGTCACTCCGCGTGCCCCCAAACAAATCGCGCAATTGCAGCCGATGCAGCCCGTCCTCTTTGATTTCCAATTTGCCCAGGACATCCGCCGATCCGGCATCGAACGGCGGACCATCGTAGGAGTAACCATTGCTGGAAGGCTTGATCGGAGCGGGAATGTCATTCAGCTCGACCACATCGGTGAGCTTTTCCTTGTCGCCCTCCTTGGTCACCCGCTGCACCAGGACGAACGGATCCGTGGGCAACCCCAGCCGCTCCGAGGCCACCTCGATCCACCACACCTCGGATTTCTTGGCCTCAAACTCGAACGTGTCCACATCGGCCGCCGGAAAGAAGCTGCCCGCAATGTCGCACGGCAACGTGATTTTCTGCGCCTGGTTATGCAGGTTGTTGGGCTCCACCTCCGTGCTCCGGGCAATGGTCGATTTCTCCTCGGGATTCCAGGAGAACGACCCCACCGACCTGGTCGAGGCCTGCCGCGGCACGGTCTCGGTGCCCGCGCCGTCCACCAGGGCCAGGCGATAAAAATATTCCGGCCCGCCTTGGAAGGTCAGTCCGTGCACCTTGACGAAATACTTGCCATCCGCCGGCGGCAGAAAGTCCACGACGCCGCCCGCACGATTCACCACCAGATCGCGGCCTTGCGCATCCGCAATGATCAGCACGGCGGCCAGCTTTGAATCCACGCCCGCCGCCGCACAATCCACGACCACGCGCTTCCCTTTCACGCCCGGGAACGCAAAAAAATCCACCGCGCGCCGGGTGATGACGGCATTGCACACGGTGTTCAAGCTGAGCTCCATGGCGGTTTCCAGCGTGGTGTTGGGCTTGACCCGGGAAACTTCGGGCAGCGCCCCCACCGAAAACGCACGGGCCGACGAAACCCCCAGGCGCGTCATCAAGCGGGCGTCATGCACTCCCAGCGGGGCATCCGCCGGAATCATGATCACGAACTTGTTCAGCTCCGCTTTGCCGTTGGCACCCAGCTTGGGCTTGGCCGTGATCTTTGGTTCGGAAAACAGGAGTTCGTTCGCCTCATCAATGTTGTCTCCGCTGACCGTGACTTCGACCTGGGTGCCGACCTGCCCGCCCATGGGCATGACGGTTAGCAAACGCGGGGAAGGCAGCGCCACCGACTGGGCGAAGCCCGCGGAGACCAGGCACAGGGAGGCAACTCCAACGAATAATTTGGCAACGTAGGTGCGGCACATATTTTTAGTGGTTAAACAGAAATTCTTTGGTGTTGATGAGCGCCCAGAGCAGGTCTTCGTAGGCCTGGCGCTTGGCGGTCGCCGGATCAATCGGCTTGCCTTCGGCATCGACGCGGGGTTGGTTTAGATATTCCGCCGCCACCTTCAATTCCTCAGCCCGAGGTTCGCGCTGGAAAGCGGCCATGTAAATCTCCCCCAGCTTCTCCGGTTCGGGTTTCGGGCTCTTCGACAACAGATCCGCCCGGCCATTGGCGGTCGCCAGTTTCTGCCGGATGTCCTGCGCGTTCATCAGATGCAGACTTTGCGCGAGGCTCGAAGTTTGAACGCGCTCACACTCGCAAACACTCGCACCCTCGGGCCGGCCGAAAACCTTCAAAAAGGGCGAGCCCCGGTTGTAGCTGTTGTCGGGCAGCGAAATCGCCCGGGTTCCGGGGGGCATATCCGCAAAATCCGTGCGCGCTCCGGTGAGCTGATCAATGGAATCCAACAGCACTTCGGCGGGCAGATGCTTCGGATAATAATGGGAGAAATTCTGGCGATCGACTTCGTTGTACTCGTTCGGCATGGCGCTGAGCTGATAGGTATGGGATTGGGCGATCACGCGAACCATCGCCTTCAAATCAAACTTGTTCGTGATGAAATGCTGCGCCAGCGCCTCCAGCAATTCAGGGTTCGTCGGCGGGTTGGTGTCGCGGATATCGTCCTCCGGCTCCACCAGACCGCGCCGGAAGAAATGCTTCCAATAACGATTGGCCAGCGATTTCGCGAAAAACGGATTCGACTGGTTGCTCATCCAGTCAGCGAGTCGCAGGCGCGGGTCTTCATCCGGAGGAATGTCCGCCGTGATCTCCCCCAGCACAGCGGGTTTCACCGGCTGCTTCGTCTTCTTGTTCTCGGTCTGCGCCAGGCCGCGCTTGTGAAAGATCACATCCTCCCCCGCCGTGGCCGTGGGCTTGCGACCCACCTGGCTGAAGAACGCCGACAGACTGTAATAGTCGGTCTGGCTCCAGCGCTCGAAGGGATGATGATGGCACTGCGCGCACTGCATCCGCACGCCGAGGAAAAGTTGTGCCACATCTTCGAGCTGCTGCTGCGGCTCCTTCACGCGCTTGTACCAAGCCACGGGCGGATTCGCCACGATGGTGCCGGTCGCGGCCAAAATCTGACGCACCATCTGGTCGTAGGGCTTGTTCGCCAGCAACCCGTCGCGCAGCCACGAATGAAAAGCAAAGTTCGCCGTGATGTCGCTGGTGTCATCGCGTTTGTTCTTCAGCACCGCCGCCCATTTGTTCGCAAAGTAATCCGCATAATCAGGACTGTTGAGCAGGGACTCAATCAGGCGATCGCGCTTGTCCGGTTCCGCGCTGGCCAAAAAAGCTTTTGCCTCCTCGACGGTGGGCAGGTGACCGGCGATATCCAGCGACGCCCGGCGCAGGAACGTGGCGTCATCACAGACGGGCGAGGGCGGCACTCCAATTTGTTTCAGATTCGCAAAAACGATTTGATCAATGAAGTTCTTCGACGCCGGCAGCACCCCGACTTTGGCCCCCAACGGGATCGAGGCGCTGTAAACCGATACCATGCCCTGATACCGCACCATCACCGCCACGTTGCCCGGGATGTCGAGAATCTTCACCAGACCCGCCTCATCGACCTCGGCCATGCTCTTGTCATTCGGTTCAAAAAGGGCGCTGCGCGTGACATCCCGGAGCTTGCCGTCGGAGAAATGGGCCAGCACTTTGAGCTGCTGTTTCCCCTTGATCTTCATCGAATTTCGCTTGGGCTGCACCTCGATCGACACCAGCTTGGGATCCGTGTCCTTCCCATACGGCATGCCCTTGCCGATCCAATCGCGCAGCAACTTGTAACCCTCCGAACCGGGATCCAGTCGTTTCCCACCGCCATGCGGCACCGTATTCGACGCCTTCAGGAGCAGCAAGCTCTGCTCGGGCGCGGTGGGGAACACCCGCCGGCCATGCCCCTCGCGCACGATATGGTCATAATCCTCCGGCGGTTCAAACCCCAGCAAAGACAACCGGAATCCATTCTGGCCATTGCCCGCCTTGGCGTGGCAACCGCCTGAGTTACAGCTGGCCTTGGTCAAAACCGGGGCTATGTCGTTGACAAAACTCAGGCTCCGCTCGGGCTTCGCCGCGTAGCTGGGTATCGCCAGCGATAGACCCAAAATCAAGGTGTTGGTAAATGCGCGCATTCGATTCGTTGCGTTGTCGATTGATTGGCCTGACTTGAGACGAATTTGGGGCCGGATTATTCAATAGATTTAACCTGAGTTCGGCTTCTAGAACCGCGGATCTCGCGGCGGGCGCGAATGCTGAATGCAATTGTTCATGAATCAACGGGTATCAGCGCTTTAGAATACCCAAACGGATTGAAATCACAACCGATTTTGTGTCGCGAATTGAGGGGCCGAGCACAGGTAGGGCCAGGCACCGCGTCGGCCCCCAATTCATGCACCCGGATTTCGCGTGCGCGTGAAAAGTGAGGAGCCATTGTCTCCCGCTTATGTTACCAGCCCGAACGAGGATGAAACATGCCACTCGTGGTCGCAGAAGATTGTTGAGGAAACTATTGGACGGGTTGAGGGTTGCGCTTGAAGGTCCGAAAGGATGGGGCGTCGCTGTCCTCACCGCTCCGCAATCGGGCCGCAGGAGAGTCACGTTTTCCCCTTCCGCAGCCTGGTTTTGGTCCCTATGGTCATCGTTTCGGCAAGGTGCAGGCTGTCGCCGGAAGGACGCGGTTGATTCGCCGGCAGGCTTTCCCAGATGTTTCAGCCTATGGAGTCACGGCCACGGCGGCGGAGGTGTTGCCGTTTCTGAGGAGTTCCCGGCTGTTGATTCCTGTTTTGAAAACTACGCCACCACATTTTAACAATGACTTTACTGCTTGGAAAAACCTTTGGACGCTGGAATCATGCGGCGGCAATTACGCATCACATATCCCGGTGCCGTCTACTATGTCATGGTTATAGTTTGATCCGTTTTTCAATCCCAATCGTAATGCGCAAATCATTCCACTCTCTTCTGCTCATGACCACCGTATCCCTGGCGATGGCGGCGACTATTTCCGCCGCCGAATCACCGCTCGAATCCTTTTTCCGCCGCCATCTCGAACAGCGTTTCGCATTGCACCCGACGGAGGCGACGGGGCTGGGTGATCACCGGTTCGATGACCGGATGGATGACCTGTCGCCGGCGGCTGTGGAGAAATCGCTCGCGCACTTGAAACAATCCCGCGCGCTTCTGCACCAGGAGATTGATCGCGCGACATTGTCGCCGGACGAGCGCATCAACTTCGACATCTTCGATCACGACCTCGAAGGTTCCATCTGGGTGCGCGAACAGACCGAGCCATTTGCGACCAATCCGCGCGCTTACAATGAATACATCAGCGACAGCGTTTTCCTCATCCTCACGCAGTCGCGGTTGCCGAAGGAGACGAACGTCGCCAACGCCATCGCCCGGATGAAACACATCCCCGCCGTGGTTGCGGCGGCGAAGTTGAACCTGAAACAACCGCCGCACGCCGTGTTGGAAACGGCCATCCAGCAGAACCAGGGCTCCATCGGATTTTACGAGCGCGACATCTTCGAGTTCGTCGGCACGTCCCCGCAATTGCCGGCGCTGAAGGCCGAGGCGGCCCGCGTGGTGCCGGTGCTCAAGGAGTATCAACAGTGGCTGGAAAAGGACTTGCTGCCGCGCGCCACGGGCGACTGGCGGCTGGGCCAGCGCAAGTTCGCGAAGAAGCTCGAATACACCTTGAACGCCGGCATGACCGCCGACCAGGTGCTGCACGATGCCGAGTCCGAGTTCACCCGGGTCCACAATGACCTTTACGTCGTGGCACGCCAGCTCTGGCATCGCTACTTTCCAGCAGCGGCTTTGCCGGCGGCGGACGCGAATGGCCGCCGCGCGACGGTGGCGAAAGTCATCGCCGCCGTGTCGAAAGAGCACGGCAAGCCGGAGGACATTATCGCCGACACTCGCGCCACGGTCGATCGCATCAAGGCGTTCATTCGCGAGAAAAATATCCTGCGCCTGCCCGAACCGGATCGCTGTCAGATCATCGAGATGCCGGAGTTTCAACGCGGCAACTCCGTCGCCTACCTGAACGGCGCTCCACCGCTCGATCCGGAAGCACCCAGCTTCTACGCCCTGTCGCCGCCCGCGAAGGATTGGGATTTGAAGCGCACGCAAAGTTTGCTGGAAGAATACAACCGCCACCTGTTGCAAATCCTCACCATTCACGAGGCGTATCCCGGCCATTACGTGCAGCTCGAATATTCCAGCCGCACGCCGTCCTTCCTGCGCCGCGTGCTCCAGTCCGGCGTGATGATCGAGGGTTGGGCCGTCTATGCCGAGCAGATGATGCTCGACCAGGGTTACGGCAACGGTGACCTCGCGCTGCGTCTGAACCAGTTGAAGTTCTATCTGCGCGCGGTGTGCAACACGATTCTCGATCACAAGTTGCACGCCGAAAACATGAGCGATGACGAAGCCATCCGCCTGATGATGGACGGTGCCTTCCAATCCCAGGAGGAGGCGAGCCTGAAGCTGGTACGAGCGAAGCAAACCTCCACGCAGCTCAGCACCTACTTTGTCGGCCGCATGGCGCATGTGCGGATGCGCGAGCAGCTGCAGCGCGAACTCGGTGACCAGTTCAACCTCGCCCGCTACCATGAAGCCTTGCTCTCGCAAGGCTCGGTGCCGATGAAGTACCTCCCGGAGTTGGTGCGGGCGAAGTTGAAGTGAACCGAGCCGCCCAAGCCCGAAGGTTTTGAACTCGAAAGCTGGAAACGGTTTCACAGAAACAAACGAAGGAAGCGAAGGCGGCCGGTGCAGCACCGGGTCGGGCGGTCGGGATGGACGTGGAGTTGGCGCCCTTTGAATTCGGTCGCGCTTTCGGCGGGGGCGACCGAAGCGCAGCCGCGCAGTTCGCCAGCGACCAGGGCCCGGAACCACACGACGCCTCCCTCCAGTTCGCGACGCAGGACACCCACGTTTTACATGCGCGCCAGCAGGCAGTCGATTTGCGCGGGCGGGAGGAATCCGGGGCAATGTGCGCGCCAGAGGACGGCGGCGAGGGCGGAGATTTCCGCGAGGTGTTCAGGGCGGGCGGCTTCGATGACAACGCGCATCGTTCAGGACTGCGCAGCGTGTTTCATCTTCCCCACGTACGAAGCGATGCCCATGAAGATCACGGTCACCGCAAACATCAGCCCGGCATAGAAGTAGAGTTCCTTCGCCCCACTGGCTTTCACGAAACGCGCGTTCAGATCGGTGAAGAGCGCGATGAGGAAGTGGCCGCCCGCGATGGTCAGCAGCCATAAGCTCATACCGGTGCTGCGCATGGTTTTCGGCGCGGCCGCAAAAGCGAATTCCAACCCCGTGGCCGAGACAAGCACTTCACCGGCGACGAGCACGGTGTACGGGATGAGTTGCCACGCGAGACTCAATTTTTCACCGCCGTCGACGCGGCCCTGCAACCAACCGGAGAGGACGTAGGTGACGCCGGCCAGCATCATGCCCACCGCCATGCGGCGCACCGGCGTGGGGCGCAGGCCAAGCCTCTCGCATAAGGGGTAAAGGAAGTAAGTCATGATCGGCACCCACATCATGACGAGGATGGAGCCGACGGCCTGCATGGTCTCGCCGTTGAATTCAAAACCCAGGATGGTGAAGGGAGTCATCTTTTCGCCCTGCAAGACCCAGGTGGTGTTGACCTGATTATAGAGGGCGAAGAAAATCGGAATGGTGAGGAAAATCAAAACGATGCGTTGGATGGCCTGGACCGCGCTGACCTCTTCGGCGGTGAATTTTGCCAGTGCGACATCCAGCCAGCGCTGGCCGGGTTGGCGCTTGTTTTGATTTTCAAAAGCAAACCAGAGCACCTTCAGCACGCCAGCTTGCCTGGATTCACGCTGTGGCGGTTGGCGGAGATATTTTTTCCGCCCCCGCCAGAAGATGAACGTGGCCACCGCCATCGCGATTCCCGGCACGCCGAAGGCCCAACTGTAGCCCTTCTTGTCACGCAGCATCGGGATGAGCGCGAAGCCGAAAGTCGCACCGAAGTTGATCGACCAGTAAAACCAGCCGTAAACGCGCGTCAATCCCTGCTCATTTCCCGGCGGAAACTGGTCACCGACGAACGCCGAGACGCAGGGCTTGATGCCGCCCGCGCCAATGGCAACCAGGATGAGGCCGAGGTAAACGCCATGGAGATTGCCCTCGCAGAAGGCCAGCACAGCGTGGCCCGCGCAATAGAAAAATGAGATGGTGAAAATGGTCCAATAACGCCCCAGCCACTTGTCCGCCAGCCACGCGCCGAAGAGCGGGAGAAAATAGACTGCGGTGGCGAAGATATGGACGATTTCCTTGCCGTTAACGTCACCCAGCTTCATCTCCTTGCTCAGGTAAACAGTCAGGATGGACATCATCCCGTAATAACTGAAGCGTTCGGCGGCTTCATTGCCGATGATGAACGGGACGCCGGGCGGCAGCTTTCCGGCCACTGCGGATGTGGACGAATTGTTTTCAGGCATAGGCGATGGGCGAGTCTGGCAAAGTCACGCGCCGTCGGCCAGCGGGATTTATCGGGAAAGCAAAGGCACCGGTGGGTGACGGGAACAAAATGAGGGCATCTTATATAGCTCTTTCGGCACAGCGTGCGAGAATCACGACCCTCCACGCTCCGCTCTAATGGGAGCCCGCCCTCCCCTGGTTTTTTCCTCGTCTCTGACCAACCCCTATCTTAGACTCTCACCCCATGAGCCACGCCTTCGTCGCGGCCTTGCTGATCGCATTCACTGTGGCTAGCCCGGCCCAATCCGTCCCCGACCTCACGCCGACGGAATTCCGCGAACTCCACGAAGCCTTGCCGCCCCGTCAGCCTCAGAAATGGCAGACGATCCCCTGGAAAACCTCGCTCCTCGAAGCGCGGGCGCTGGCCCTGAAAACCGGCCATCCGCTCTTCATGTGGTCCATGAACGGCAATCCTCTCGGCTGCACTTGAAACAACGGCGTCCTGGACCGTGCGTCCACCTTCGCCGATGACGAAATCATCGCGCTCCTGCAGCAACGGTTCGTCCCCGTCGCCGCCAATGCCTCGCACCATGACTGGGTGCCGGACCCGGAAAGCAAATTCTACCGCCAGGTGGTCTATCAGCGCGAGGGCGTGCACAAGGGGGTGACTTCGCAAGGGTTCTACATTTTTTCACCGGACGGAAAACTCCTCCGTGGCTGGAACAACCGCGACCCGGAAAAGGTGAAGCGGTTGCTCAAGGCCGCGCTGGTAAATTATCAGATCCCAAACCAGGTCGAGGCAATCAGCCCAACCCGCAATCGCAATTTCACCCGGGTCTTGCCGGCGGGCGGAATGGTGGTCGATGTATTTTCCAAAATCACCGACGCCCAGTGGCCAGCGGCCAGGGACAAATGGGAGGCGGAGCACTTCAACCTGTTCCGCGCCGCCACCGGCCGCGATCATCTCTGGATCACCCCGGAGGAGATTGCCTCGTTCACGCGGGGAACCATGCCCGACAGCCTCACGCGGCGCATCGCCCGCTATCACCTGATCGACAACACCCGGGGCGAGCCGCCGATGTGGCAGGACGCCGAAGTGCGCAGTGCAAAAATCACCGTCACGGCGGAGGAAGGCCGGCTGCGTCTCGATGGCAGCATCGAGGCAGCCACGGCCAGCAAAGATCGCCAGTACGAAATGAAGCTCCTGGGCTACGTGGAAATCAAGGGCGACACCCTGATGCGCTTCGACCTCGTGGCCCGCGGCCGGTTCCGGGGCCATGGCCAATACACGGCCGCCAGCGCGCCGCAGGGCAAATTTACTCTGGCCATCGCTTTCACTCTCGCCGACCAGGCCAGTGAATCTTCGAAGGTTCCCCCGCAGGGCTACAACGCAGACGAATATCTCCCGCAGTAACAATCATTCCACCGTGACGCTTTTGGCGAGATTACGCGGCTTGTCCACATCGCAACCGCGCGCGACGGCGATGTGGTAGGCGAGGAGTTGCAACGGCACCACCGCGAGCAGCGGAAAAATCGGCTCGAGCGTCGCCGGGAGAAAAATCACCTCGTCCACTTTGCTCGCGATCCGCAGATCGCCTTCCGTGGCGAGCGCGATGATCGGCCCTTTCCGCGCCTTGATTTCTTCCAGGTTGCTGGAGATTTTTTCGTAGAGCGAATCGGTCGGGCACAGGATGACCGTCGGCGTCCGTTCGTCGATCAACGCGATCGGTCCGTGCTTCATTTCGGCGGCCGGATACCCCTCGGCATGGATATAGGAGATCTCCTTGAGCTTGAGCGCGCCTTCCAGCGCAACCGGGAAGTTGTATTGCCGCCCGAGAAAGAAAAAATCCTCCACCGCCGCATACTTGAGCGCGATTTTCTTGATCGCTTCATTTTGCACCAGGATCGTTTCCAACTGCCGGGGCACGGCCTCCAGGGCGCGGATGATGTGCAGGCCGCGAGACGCCGAGAGCATCCGGATGCGCCCCATCATAAGGGCGAGCAGCGTGAGCACGGTGACTTGCGAGGTGAAAGCCTTGGTGGAAGCCACGCCAATCTCCGGCCCGGCGTGTAGATAAATACCGCCGTCCGCCTCGCGGGCGATGGTGCTGCCCACGACGTTGCAAATAGAAAGCACCTTGTGGCCGCGGCGCCGGGACTCGCGCACGCCCGCCAGCGTGTCGGCGGTCTCTCCCGACTGGGTGATGGCGAGGACCAGCGTGTGTTTTTCCACGGGCGCGTTGCGGTAGCGAAATTCGCTCGCATATTCCACCTCGGTCGGGATGTGCGCGAACTCCTCGAAGAGATATTCCCCCACAAGCCCGGCATGCCAACTGGTGCCGCAGGCGGTGATGACAATGCGGTCCACCGCGCGCAACTCGGCGAGGCTCAGGTTCAGCCCGCCGAACTTGGCCGTGGCCTCGTCAGGGTGCAGGCGCCCGCGCAGGGCGTTCTCCACGGCGCGCGGCTGTTCGAAAATCTCCTTGAGCATGAAGTGGGGAAAAGCCCCGCGTTCCACTGCCTCCGGACTGAATTCAAGCTGGCTGATCTGCACTTTCGCCGTGTCGGAACCGAGGTTGTGCATCTGGAAACGGTCGGCATGGAGCGTGGCGACATCGTAGTCGTTCAGGTAAACCACCTGTCGCGTGTGCGCCACGATCGCACTGGCATCGCTGGCCAGAAAACTCTCGCCTTCCCCGACCCCAATGATCAACGGCGAGCCCCGGCGGGCCACCACAATGAGGTCGGGGTAGCCGGTGCAAACGACGGCCAGGCCGTACGTGCCGATGACTTCCCGCAGCGCGCCCATCACCGCCTGCGCCAGCGGATGAATGCCACCCGCGGCATCGGCTGGACCGGGGGCCGGGACGGGCTGGGCAAAATGCTGCCCGATCAAATGCGCCAGCACCTCGGTGTCGGTCGAGGAATGAAATTGGTGTCCCGCCTTTTCCAGGCGCTGTTTGAGCCGGTCGAAATTCTCGATCACCCCGTTATGGACGACGGCGATCCGGCCGCTTTGATCCAGGTGCGGATGGGAGTTCTCGTCCGCGGGCGGGCCGTGCGTGGCCCAGCGGGTATGACCGATCCCGGTCTGGCCGTGGACGGGCGCGAGTTGCAGCAGCTGGGCCAACCCTTCATCGATGCGCCCTTTTTTCTTCCGCGTCCGCATGGTGTCGCCCTGTAACACCGCCAGCCCGGCACTGTCATAGCCGCGATATTCCAACCGCCGCAATCCCTCGAGGAGGATGGGGGTTGCTGACTGTTTGCCTACGTATCCTACGATGCCGCACATGGGTGAGTTGTGGTTTCCGGGTTTCCGCGCTGAGATGTCGCTTGCTGTCGGGCCGGGGGCAGGTTATGACTCGTAGGAACGAACCGCAAGTCAAGATTTGTCTATGTCAAACCGCACGCGCATGGCTCCCAATGTTGGCAATGTTCTCTCCATCATCATGGGGGGCGGACAGGGCACCCGGTTATTTCCCCTCACCCGGGAACGCTCCAAACCCGCCGTACCGCTCGCGGGCAAATATCGCCTCGTCGATATTCCCATTTCCAACTGCATCAACTCCGGCCTCAAGCGTGTCTATTTGCTCACGCAATTTAACTCCGCCTCCCTGCACCGGCACATCGCCCAGTCGTACAAGTTCGACCATTTCTCCGGCGGTTTCGTGGAAATCCTGGCGGCGGAACAAACCTTCACGGACACCTCCTGGTATCAAGGCACCGCCGACGCCGTGCGCAAAAATCTGCAGCATTTGTTAAACCACGATTTTGAATACGTGCTGATCCTGAGCGGTGACCAGCTCTACCGCATGGATTACCGGCGCATCATTGAGCAGCACATTGAGACCTCCGCCGATCTGACCATTGCCACCATCCCGGTCATCCGGCGCGACGCCCAGGCGCTTGGAATCATGCAGATCAACGGGGAGCGCCGCATCACCCGTTTCGTGGAAAAACCGAAGGACCCGGCAATCCAGGACACGTTGAAGCTGGATCGCGACAGCTACGCCAAACTGGGCATCGAAGGCCAAGATGAGTTCTTCCTCGCGTCGATGGGTATCTACGTCTTCAACCGCAAAGTGCTGACGGAACTGCTCAACAACAACCTCACTGACTTCGGCAAGCACATCATCCCGGGGGCCATCGAAACTCACCGCGTTTTTTCGTACGTGTTTCAGGGCTATTGGGAGGACATCGGCACCATCCGCGCCTTCTTCGAGGCCAACCTCGACGTGACCAGCGAACTCCCGCGCTTCAATTTCTTCGACATGAGCGCGCCGATCTACACCCGGCCCCGCTTTCTGCCCGCCTCGAAAATCAATGGCGCGGAAATCGATCACGCGATTGTTTCCGAAGGGTGCATCATCAACCATGCACGCGTGGCGCACGCCATCGTCGGGATTCGCAGCATCATCGGCCCCGGCAGCCAGTTGAACCGCGTGATCTCGCTTGGCTGCGACTATTACGAATCCGCCTCTTCGATCGCTCAAAATGAGGCGAACGGCCACCCGCGCGTCGGCATCGGCAGCAACACCCGCATCGAGAATGCCATCATCGATAAGAACGCCCGCATCGGCGACAACGTCGTCATTTCCCCGGCCGGCAAGCCGGAAAATGTCGATCACCCGCTTTACTTCATCCGCGACGGCATCGTGATCATCCCCAAGGGCGGCGTGGTGCCGCATGGGACCGTGATTTGAATCATGGAGACGTGCTTAGGATTTCATTGTCGGCATGAAAAAACGCACGCAAATCAAAAGCCCTGATCAAGCCAGACGCTGGGCGCGTCGTTTGGCGCTGCGGGTCGGAAAAGTTCTGGCCAGCCATCCGCACGCCGATCCCGACAATGTCCGTCACACTTTGATCTTGCTGGAGGAACCGCCCTTGGAACGCTTGCAAAGGAGTTTGATCCGTGGCCGCGCCACTGCCATTTTCCGAAAGTGAACTTCGCCTGCTGCGGGTATTGCTGAAACGCAAGGTGCGGTTCATGGTCGTCGGACTTTCCGCCGCCACACTCCAGGGCGCACCCGTGGTCACGCAGGACGTCGACCTCTGGTTCGAAAATCTGGGCGAACTGAAGATTTCCAGTGCATTGCAGGAAGTCAGGTCCGCGTATGTGCCGCCCTCCGCCATTAATCCGCCGATGCTCGCGGGCGCGGGGGCGGAACTGTTCGAAGTCGTTTTGCGCATGGATGGCTTGGGGACATTCGCCGACGAAATGAAAAACTGCGTCGAAATTCCGCTGGGCCGGCAAAAACTGAAGGTGCCTTCGCGCGAGCGGATTCTCGTGAGCAAGATCGCGGCGAACCGCGCCAAGGACAAACTGACGATTCCGGTTCTGCGCGATGCGCTGGCGACGATCCGAGCACTGAATTGAGACTCTTCACGTCTTCTTCTGCGGTGGCGGCTTCTGCCTTGACCAGGCACGGATTAGGGGGGCCACCCATAAGACTGGATCAACGCCCTTGCACCTCGCCGTCCAGACCACGGGGGCCGGAGGAAGTGGTTCGCAACACGCACACCAGCAGCAAGCGGGCATCATCACTCTGCTGCTGAAACGCGGCGCAAGCCCGACCGACAAAGATGGGCGTGGCAAACAAGTGGGTCAGGCGGCGACAAGTGAGTGGGTGCGAACCTTGCTCGTCGCCGGGTCCGGCAACGAACAAAGATAGCTTTGACCGACGGAGCACTGCGGAGGAGCGTCGAAGCTATCCAAGGTTGAACGAGCCCCGTAAAGCGCTGACGGCCCACGGGGCAGGCCCGGCGGGTTTATCGAACGCCGCCCCCCTTTGCGTTTTCTTTTTTCGAACCGTCTTCGATCAAAACCGACCGCGATCCGCTTTTTGCCGACGACACTCTAGGTTGACGGCCCGTGACCACCGGTAACACGCCCGAACTCCCCATAAATCCCCACGGCCAATCCCCGCGCTTTCCCCCCCGCCGACAACACCACCCGCCACCCGGCAGCGGATTTTACTACGGGCCCCTTCACCGTCGGGGTTCGGACGACCAGACTCACGGCGGCGCCTTTTCCAAAGTGCCCAGTCATCCCCCCATCCCGCCGTTTCCCTTGCTGTTGTAGCGGAAACCACACTTGGCGAAATTCGGGCTGCTGAACTTGCGAGTCGAGTTGAGTCTGCGACCGCGTGACAATGGGCATCACTAATTCGCTTTTGAATTTGTTTCCTTTGCCGGACCGATCACCACGTCACTCTACTTCTGCATCTCATCGGCCGGATGGTATTCGCGCAGCGTGAAGAGGGTTGCGCCGGCCGCCACGAAGAGCACTGTCCCGGCCAGCAGCATCAAGGCGGAAAACGAGGTGCCGTCGGGAACCCAGGAATAAAGGTCACGGACCGCTGGATGGTTTGCCAGCAGCGTGCGGAGATGGCGCGAGATGGAAATGTTATTGATATTGGTGGGGATCAATCCGATGCCGGCTTCCACAATGAACCCGTACACCACGCCGACGACCAGGTAACGTTTGTTGGTCAAGCCCAACAGTGCGCTCAAGGCGCCGTAGGCGAGCACCGCCAGGACTTGGCTGCCCAGAAACCAGAGGCAGAACGAGCCGAGGTCCGGAATTTTGCGCGCGAACCCAACCCCGAGCAGCAGGAGGGCGCAACTTAGGACCCGCTCAAAAACAAATACCGATAATTAAAGCTGACTTCTAACATAATCCCTCCTTGGGTGCGTAAGTGCTGCAGCACGCCACTTCTATTAA
>JAYTXL010000270.1:0-3826 GCA_043742955.1 Verrucomicrobiota bacterium
GAACGGCAAGCCCGCCCTCGAATGGATCATGGAGCGCTACCAGGTGACCGTGGACAAAGACAGCGGCATCCGCAACGACCCGAACGATTGGGCGCGCGAACACCATCAACCTCGCTACATCCTCGACCTGCTCAAACGCGTGGTGCGGGTGAGCGTGGAAACGATGAAGATCGTGAACGCGCTGCCGGGGTTGAATGAACGGAAGTGATGGTGCGACTCACGTTCTTTCGCCCTTGCAGGGCTCGGAATGCCTTTTGATTGGTTGACCCAGGGCGGCACTGCGTTTGCCCTGGGCTATTATCGGTCGGGCCTTCAGCCCTGGAAATCAGCAAGCCCCGGCGTTATCGGCTGCGATTGGATTCATGTTGATGGGTGTTTATTCGTGGTTCGCCTTTACCCTCCGCGCTGTCGTCAGCTTCAGCGACACGCAGCCGAGTTTAGCTTCAAGTTATGCTGAGGCAAGCAACATGGTCTTTCTCAAACCGGAGGGTATCCCCTGACCTTCAATCCTTTGCCATCCAGCCGGGACGGGTCATAGCGGCTATTTGAGGCGCGGCGCTTCGATCTTGGCGCCGCCTTGCTGATGGATGGCTTTGATGACCTCTCCCTTGTCATTTTTAACAAAGGTGATCTGCGCGTTGATGATCTTCCAGAAGAACTCAGTTTCTGAATTCGGAAAAATCTCCGCCTTGCCCTGTCCGGTCATCTGGGCGAATAGCCGGTCGCCCTCCTTCGTCACCGTGAGCACCGCGCCGTTTCCGTAATCATACCGGCCCGCGTAAGCAGCGAGGCGGGCGGAATCAACCTTGATTACCACCAACGCAGGGAGCTTCGCCGCTTTGATCGTCTGGCCGTTCTGCCGGTGGATGCCGCGCACGACTTCGCCTTTTTCGTTGCGTTCGAATTTCAGCTGGGCATCGACGACCTTCCAAAAAAACTCGTTCTTCGCGCTGGGGAAAATTTCCAGCTTCGGCTGATTAGTAAGCTGGGCGAAGAGCCGGTTTCCCTCGCGCGTGATTTCGCAGATGGCGCCACCGTAATCATACCGGCCCACGAAATCGTCGTAGCTCTTTGGGTCCACCTTGCTGTCGGTGACGAATTTCTTGCGTGGCTCCATGTCGGGCCAGAGGTAAAGCTGGCCGATTTCCTGCGCCAGTGCGGAAGGAACCAATCCCGGCGGCGTAGGCATCGCGTTGGCTAGGACGACCACCGTCAGATTGTGATTCGTAAAGCGCGCCAGATCGCTCGAGAAACCGTTCAACCCGCCGCTGTGGCCAATCACGCGCAAGCCGCGATTGACGGACGTGATCCAGCCAAACCCATAGTCCATGCCCTGCGCGTCCGGCGGGAGTTTCACCGGGGTGAATGCGGCGAGACGGCTGGCGGGTTTGAGGATTTTTCCGTTGAAGACCGCCTCGTTCCACAAAAACAAATCGCCCACCGTGGAATAAAGCGCGCCCGCCCCGCCCGCACGGGACATGTCCCAGTCGAGAGCTTTGTGGGATTCACCGTTCGCATAGGAATAACCGATCGCCTCATGCTCGAGCACGATGCCCTTGTAGTGAATGCCGGTATGCTTCATGCCCAGCGGTTCGAAGATGTGCTTCCGCAAATAATCCGCAAACGGCTCGCCGGAAACCTTCGCGACGATTTCGCCGAGCAGGAAATAGCCGGAGTTGTCGTAATGCCAGCCATGGCCCGGCGAGAAATCATAAGGATCATTCTTGAATGAGTTGATCAGGTCGTCCGGCTGGATGAACGTGGGAGCGGATTCCAGGAACCCCGGCTTGTCGGTGTAGCTCTTGATCCCCGATGTGTGCGTGAGGAGGTGGTGCAGCTTCACCTCTTTGCCGCGCGGAAAATCAGGGAAAAACTTGGCGAGCGAATCGTTCACGCTGAGTTTGCCCTGCTCCTGCAACTGCAAAATGGCCGTGGCCGTAAACTGTTTGGTGATCGAGCCAATGCGAAATTGCGTATCGGGCGTGATCGGCAGGTGTTTCTCCCGGTCCGCCTCGCCGTAGCCGTGCTGGAACAAAATCTTTCCGTTCCGGGCGACGAGCACCGCCGCGCCGGGTGAATTGGTGGGGACGATCTCCTTGAACATCGCGTCCACCAACGTTTCCGGTGGCGGCAGGGGCCGCTTGGCGTCCGCGCCCTTGGCCAGCAGGAATTCAACCATCTCCTGGTTGCCGCGCATCTTCGTCGCGTGCAACGGAGTCAGGCCGAGTTTGTTCGTCGCATTGATGTTCGCGCCTTGATCGAGCAACGTTTTGACGGCTTCCAAATCGCCCAGGTTTGCCGCGGTAACGAACTTGCCGGCCAGCGCTTCTGCATCGAGCTGGCGGCAGACGAAGCCCCACGAGCCTTGCTGATTCTGAATCTTGAGCAGCAACTGGTTTTTCCCCTTTTGTAAAGTGACAGGAACCGTGTCGTCGTCCTTGCGAATCGCGCGCCCGGCCCAATTCTGATGGACCAATTTTCCGTTGAGCCAGATTTTTATGCCGTCATCGCTGCCCACGCCGAGCAACACTTTGGCTGGCTCCGTTGCGACGATCTCCGCCCAGGCATAGGCGACCGCGAACTCCGCCGGCTCCAGTTGGCGGATCAAATCAACCGTGTCCGCCGGCGATTGCACGAGCCGCCACGAAAAGTCCTTGCCCGCGATCTTGTGCGTCAGTCCGGGCTTCGGCTGGACCCCTGCCTCCCCGCCGTGGTCCGCCAGGTAATCCCTGGCAAACGCCTGCTTCTGCGTCGCCAAATCCTGGGCGTCCGCTTTCCCCACGAAGACTGGAATCGGGCCAAGGACCTGCCAGATCCTCATGAACTGCCCCGCGTTCGCGGTCGCATACGAAGCCGTTTTGGTCGGCGGGGTTTCCGCGGCCAGCACTGGCGCGGCGGCGCTAAACGACGCCCAGGCGGCGAGGACGGTGAGGCAATGCAAGGTGCGGTGGGTCATGGGATGCTCGGAAGTAGGTTCATGAACTAATCGTTCGTGCTCTCAAGGTAGGTTGGCAGAATGGCGGCGGCCGAAAAACTCGCAAGTCCGGATTTGCGACACCCAGGCCACCAATCCACCCCGATCGGGTCGGGTGCCGGGGATTGCGCCCCGGCACCCTCCCACACCACCGGACGTGCGGTTTTCCGCATCCGGCGGTTGAACCCAGCAGCGTCCTAGCGCACTGCAAGATCCGATGGAACCAGAAAGCCGTAACGCCGTAGGATCGCATTGGACAGGGCCGTTTGCAAGCTGCCGGTACCGGCCAGATGCCACGCTCCGCGTCCACTGAATGCGACTTTCAACATTCGGCCTCCCAACCCGAGCCGTCGCAGCGCCCGCTCCCGTCCGGCAGCCGAATGCCACCGAATCCAGAAGCACTTTCGGATATGCCGTCGGATCCATCCCTCCAGCCGGAAGATCGGCGTCCGCGCTTCGGCCAGCCGGAAATAACCCCACCAGCCTCGCACGTAGGACGCCCAACCGTCGCGCAGCTCATTGCTGGTTCGACTTTGGTTGCCCCGCCATATCTCCCGTACCTTCGCTTTGAACCGTTCGACACTCTCCGGCGCTACTCCGATCCGCCCTTCCCGGTCCGGCCGAAAGCCCAGGAACTTGCGTTCCCAGACCCTCCCCGTACCGCTCTTGGCGGCATTCACCTTCAAGCGCAGATGCTTCTCGATCCATTCCTGTATCGAAGCCAGCGTCCGTTCCGCCGCCGTCTGACTGCTTACATAAATGTTGGCATCGTCGGCATAACGGCAGAACGTGTGCCCTCTCCGCTCCAGTTCCTTGTCGAGCGCATCCAGATAGATGTTGGCCAGCAGTGGA
>JAYTXL010000271.1:0-2807 GCA_043742955.1 Verrucomicrobiota bacterium
CAGCTCCGCGCATTTTTATGGAGCGCGCATTTGCACAACGGCGCGGCAACATTGTCGGCGATTGTTTACAGCTTAAGACAGATGTTGACAGCGATAACGATAACGTCAACACCGAGAGTCTTATTCAGCTTCTATTAGATTTTCGCGACGATGTTGCAGAAGCTGAACAGCCTGTGGAGGTTCACGAGCATCATGACTCGGCTATTGAGGAGTTTGAGGAGGTAGATTCTTTTTCTGTCTCTGCCACCTAGAAACGGCTGCATTTTGGGCGATTTCCCGGCGTCTAGCCTTGGATAAGGATGCCGCACGAGCGGGACCACCTTTTGCCCCGCCCATTCGACCGAGGGTTACCGCGGCGGGATTCTTTTTAGAATCAGCCGCTGCATCTGAATTTGTGGCCTGCTCGACGATTGAATAGGCCAATGAATTGATTTCTCTTCCTTTTGGCGTGCTTGAGCGCTTAGGCATGATTGGATTATGACCGATGTCGTGCCCGAATCAAGCGGGAAGTGCGGATTTTTCAAACTGACCTACTACCCGGCATTCACATCGCGCTTCGCATGCCAGTCGAACGATGCGTCGAAATCGACCCGCGCATCCAGGAGGTACTCAATTGTTTTCGCCATGACCTGTCCGAGCTAATGCCTCGTGTCGAATTAGCGACCACGGGACGGTCTTGGCGGAACCTGCGTCGAGTTCGGCGGTGCGGCGTTCGATCTCGCGCGCCCATTCTTCGGAAAAGCAGGCTTCTGCGTCCGGGGACACGGAGTCCCACAACGCATCGATTAATCGCAACCTCTCGGACTCAGGCAAGTGTTGTGCCGCGGTTAGTACGGAGCCAAATTCGCTCATGGTTGAAGCCTCTCGATTGGCGAACCGCCGAGTACAGGAGTTCGACATTTGTTATTTATACGGAAATGCAGGATTTTTCGCCATAAAATTTTTTGGGCGGGTGGGCCGGATTTCTGTGTGCCACGGCGAGTGGAACGGATTTCGGGGTGGCACGGATTTGAGGTTGTTTGCAAATCCGCGCCATCCGGCGAATCTCCGCCCTCTTTTATGTCTTGGCATCTCCGCTCCAAGTGCTACATTCGTAGAGACACGGGTGTTGGCGGCGGGGTTTTTCGCCGATACAACTCGCTGACAATTTTATTGGGGGAGCGACGAGGCATGTTGAACGGTCCCGGGTACGCGGTCATCAATGATTTTTCGATCCAGGTCGGCACGGCCAACGGGTCGGGCAGCCAGTCTTCAAACAATGTGCTGATGCGCGCCATCTTTCAGATGGGCATACCGGTCAGCGGCAAGAATCTGTTTCCCTCCAACATCCAGGGCCTGCCCACGTGGTTCACGATCCGCGTCAGCAAAGACGGCTACGTCTCGCGGCGCAAGGAAATCGACATTCTCGTGTGCATGAATCCCGAGACGGCCGTCGATGACGTGAAGGCCATGCAGCCGGGCGGGATCTGCGTGTACGACGCGCCTTTGCGCCTGAACAAAATTCGCGAGGACCTCGAATTTTACGAATGCCCGTTCGCGAAACTGGCCAACATACCGGACACTGAAGCGCGCATCCGGAAGCTGCTGGCCAACATGTGTTACGTGGGCGTGCTGGCCGAATTGATCGGCGTGGAACTGCCCGAAGTGGAACTGGCAATTTCAAAGCAGTTCAAGGGCAAGCAGAAGGCCGTCGCGGTGAATTTGCTGGCGATCAAGGCGGGCATGGAATACGCCAAGACCAGCCTGCCGCGCCAGAATCGTTTCCGGCTGGAACGCATGGACAAGACGGCTGGCAAGATCATCATCGAAGGCAACAACGCGGCGGCGATTGGCGCGGCGATGGCCGGCTGCACGGTCTGCGGCTGGTATCCGATCACGCCGTCGTCGAGCTTGTGTGAATACTTCATCGCTCACGCGCGCAAGTACCGCCACGATCCGGCCACCGGCAAGGCCACGTACGCGATCCTTCAGGCTGAAGACGAACTGGCCAGCGCCGGGATGGTGCTGGGGGCCGGTTGGGCGGGTGCGCGCTCAATGACTTCGACTTCCGGGCCGGGCATCAGTTTGATGGCCGAGTTCATCGGGCTGGGGTATTACGCTGAAATTCCGGGCGTGTTCTTCGACGTGCAGCGCTGCGGGCCTTCGACTGGACTGCCCACACGCACATTGCAAGGCGACGTGACTTTCGCGGCCACGCTCAGCCACGGCGACACCAAACACATCTGCATTTATCCCGGCACAGTGGAAGAGTGCTACGAACTCACCATGGAAGCGTTTGAACTGGCGGAGCAGTTCCAGACGCCGATTTTCGTGCTGCTTGATTTGGATCTTGGCATGAACAACTGGATGTCCGAGCCGTTCAAATACCCGGAGAAGCCCATCGCGCGCGGCAAAGTGCTGGACGCGAAGAAACTGGACGAGCTTAAAGCCGCCGGCAAGGTTTTCGAGCGCTATCGCGACGTGGATGGCGACGGCATTCCGTACCGCACACTGCCCGGCACGGATCATCCGATGGCCAGCTATTTCACGCGCGGCACGGGGCACAACGAGAAAGCCGGCTACAGCGAAAAACCGGATGACTGGGTGCGCGGGCTGGACCGTCTGGCGAAGAAATTCGACACCGCCCGCAAGCACGTGCCCGCGCCGTTGTTCAGCGGCGACGAGAAAGCGGAGGTGGGCTTGATCGCTTACGGTTCGACGGAATCGCCCATGAAGGAGGCGATCGACCAACTCAACGCCAAGGGCGTCAAAGTCGAATACATGCGCATCCGGGCGTTTCCGTTTTCGAAATCGGTGCACGAGTTCGT
>JAYTXL010000272.1:0-14383 GCA_043742955.1 Verrucomicrobiota bacterium
CGCGGCGGAAGTGCATTTCGAATGGCGCGGCCAGGAACGGGTTTTTCGTGCGCCACCAGAGCCATGGTTTGAGGATTTCCTGAATTCGGAAAGCGGGGAAAAACGAACGGGCATGGATGACTCTGGCCCTGGAATTTCATTTCTGCCGGGCGGGGTTCCTGCTTCAATCAGGCCGTGATTGCGATTCCAAAAACGATGCAGGCCGTCGTGTACCGCGGCGTCAATGATCTCCGGCTCGAAACAGTGCCGGTGCCGCGCTGCGGACGGAATGAATTACTCGTAAAAGTTGCAGCCTGTGGCGTCTGCCCCACCGACATCAAGAAAATCCATTATGGCACCGTGCCACCGCCACGGATTTTTGGCCACGAAACCGCCGGCACCGTTGTGCGCTGCGGTGCGCTGGTGAGGGGGTTTCGCATCGGTGACCGCGTGGCGCTGCACCACCATGTTCCGTGTCGGGATTGCGACGCGTGCCGGCACCGCGCCTTTGCCCAGTGCGACGGCTACAAACGCACCGGCATTACCGCCGGCTTCGAGCCGGCGGGCGGCGGTTACGCCGAGTTTGTGCGGGTGATGTCCTTTTGTTTGCCGGGGGTGGTGAAAATTCCCGCCCGCAACACGTTCACCGAGGGCGCGATGCTCGAACCGGTCAACACCGTGCTCAAGGCCATCGAGCGCCTCGCGCTGTTGCGGGGCGATGCCGTGCTCGTGGCGGGCCAGGGGCCGATTGGCCTCATGTTCACGCGCCTGCTCGTCCTGCGGGGCATGAAGGTGGTGGCCACCGATCTGTTTGCCAATCGCCTGGTGCGGGCGCGGGAACTGGGGGCGCGCCACACCCTCGCGGGCGACGCGCCGGATTTCGTGGATCAGGTGCGGCGCATTACCGCCCGGTGCAGGCTCGATGCCGCGATTGTGGCCACGCCTTCGGACGCGGCAGTCACCCAGGCGCAGGAGGTGGTTCGCGGTGCCGGGAAGGTTCTCCTTTTCGCACACACCAAGCGCGGGAGCCGGACGGAATTGGATCTCTCCCGGATTTGCGTTGAGGAAAAAGATCTGCTGGGGAGTTATTCCGCCGATGTAACTCTGCAGCAGCCGGTGGCGCGGCTGGTCTTTCGCCGCCAGTTGGACGTGCGCCGGTTGATCACCAACGAATTCTCGTTGGCACAAACTGCGGCGGCGATTGCCCTCGCGGCGCGCCCCATGCCGGAATCCCTGAAAGTGATGGTCACCGCTGGGCCGGATGAGCCGTGAACTGGGGTTGGGTGCCGGAGGCCACGCTTTCCATTTCCCCGGGAGCCAATTCCCTTGGGTCACGCGCCCGAAATCATCGCCAACGATCTGGGCCGGCCCGGGGGTGGCGCAAATGCTTTGACCCCCACAGCAACTTTCTCTAAGTTTCGCTGTTTCAAGACTGAAGTTGACCGAAGAACAATGGCTTTTACATCAATAAAGAGCGTCCTCGCCCAAGCCGCCTTGGCGAGTGTGGAGCAATTCGACCAGTGGGGCAAAGCCTGGCGCGTGGCGGCGGAGAATGGTTCCACGGAACCAATGCTGGCGTTTTTTTGTCGCGAAGGCGGGATGTCGGAGGAGGTTTTCCTGCAAAAACTTGCGACCGCGCTGGGTTGGCCGTTTCTGGAGCTGAAGAAACTCAACGTCGCCCCCGAGGCCCGGCAGAAAATTTCCACCAAGGTTGCTTTTCAATATTCCGCGCTGCCGACCGCCTTTGAAAATAACATTCTGCAGGTGGCGGTCAGCAATCCCTTTGACACGGCGCTGTTAAACGCAGTGCAATTTGACGCGCAGTGCCCGGTCCAGTTTGCCCTGGCGCCCCGGGCTGAAATCGAGAAATCGCTTAAGAAATACTACGGCGTCGGTGCCGAAACCCTGGACGAACTTTCGAAAGACGAGCCGCTCGATCTGCTCGTGGGCGAAGACAAGGAAATCACCGAAGGCGACCAGGAGGCAAGCGTCATCAAGTTCGTCAACCAGATCGTCTGGGAAGCCCACAAAGACCGCGCCACGGACATCCACTTCGAGCCGGCGGAAGATGAGTTACGCATCCGCTACCGCATCGACGGCATCCTGCATCAGACCCCGATGCCGCCCCAACTCAAGCGCTACCAGGCCGCCCTCATTTCCCGGATCAAGGTCATGTCGGGCATGAATATCGCTGAAAAACGTTTACCGCAGGACGGCCGCATCAACGTCCGTATTAAAGGCGAGGAAATCGACATCCGCGTTTCGACGGTGCCCACCGTTTATGGCGAGAGTGTTTCGCTCCGTCTGCTGACGCGCGGCAAGATCTTTTTGGGCCTCGAAAAACTGGGGTTCTCGCCGTTGGAAGAAGCCGCCTTGCGCGAGATTATTGTCAAGCCGCACGGCATTCTGCTGGTCACGGGACCGACGGGCTCGGGGAAATCCACCTCGCTCTACGCCTTCCTGAGCACGATCAATTCGGTTCACAAGCGCATCATCACCATCGAGGAACCGGTCGAGTATGAACTCAAGGGGATTAACCAGATCGCCGTCCGTTCCGACATTGGACTGACTTTCGCGATGGGGCTGCGCCACATTCTGCGGCAGGATCCAAACGTGATCATGGTCGGCGAAATTCGCGATCTGGAGACAGCGGAAATCGCCATCCGGGCGGCGTTGACCGGTCACTTGGTGTTCAGCACACTGCACACCAATGACGCCGCCAGCGCGTTCACCCGTTTGATCGACATGGGCATCGAGCCGTTTTTGGTGGCGTCCTCGGTCGAGGCCATCATGGCCCAACGCTTGGTGCGCACGATTTGTCCATTTTGCAAGACCGAGCAAAAGATTGAGCACGATTATTTGCGCAAGATCGGGTTTCCGGAGCATGAAATCGGCACGGCGAAATTTTGGAAGGGGGTTGGCTGTGAGGAATGTCGTCAGCTGGGCTATCAAGGCCGCATGGGCATTTATGAATTGCTGATCCTGAACGAGGCCATCCGCCCGCTGGTCCTCAATCGCTCCGCCGCCTCCACCATCGCCCAGCGGGCCATCGAGAATGGCATGCGGACCCTCCGCACCGATGGCTGGAACAAGGTTCGCAACGGGGTCACCACCGTCGAAGAGGTGCTGCGCGTCACCCAGACCGAAGAGCATTTGAAATCATTGCTCGGAGACAGCCCGACGGATTCTTAACCAACACGTGAAGAACTCCGCTCCCAATTCCTGCAACGTGCTCCAGTTCGACGCCGCCGCCCGGCGACTCTGGCAATTCGCCACGGACGGTGCCCAGGTCAAACTGTCCGCTGAAGAATCCGGACCCAACACCCGACCGCTCTCCGCCGCGAAAGTCGGTAAAGGCTGGCAGTCCTTGTGGCACCGCAAACTAAACATCGCCTGGCTGTCCGCCGACCAGGTGTTTCTCCGCGTGGTGCAAATGCCCAAGTGCGATTTCAGCGAATTGCTGGCCATGGTGGAATTCCAGCTGGAAAAGCTATCCCCGCTACCCGTGGCGCAGATCGTCTGGAGCCTCGAAGTGATCCCTGCCCAAAGCGCCGTGCCCAGTGACCTGCAAACCGTGATGGTGGTCATCATCGCGCGCAGCCGGGTCGAGGAGTTTCTCGGCCGATTGGAAGGTCAGGGCTACCTTTCCGACCGGTTGGAGCTGCCGTTTATGCACCAGCTATTGGCCACGCGCGTGGATCGGGAGGGTGCGTGGATCTATCCGCGCGTGAACGGCGAGCAAACGGACTGCCTGGTGGCGTGGTGGTATGGGGGCGTATTGCAAAACTTGAGTTTGGCGCATTTGACCATCCAGGAAACCTGGGGTTCGGACCTGGCCGCACAATTGACCAAGATCGCCTGGGCGGGCGAGTTGGAAGGCTGGCTGACGGCCCCGCCCCGCTGGCATTTGGTGGCCGACGCGGCGACGGCGGCGATTTGGCAACCGTTATTGAGCGCCCAAGCGGAGCAGGCCGTGGATGTCACCGCACCGTTGGAGGTTCCCGCGCTGGCCGCCCTGAGTGCCCGGCGTGGTGCGCGGGCCGAGACTACGGTAAACCTGCTGCCGGCCGAATTCGCGGCGCGCTATCAGCAGCAACTGGTGGATCGCATCTGGATGCGGGGTCTGGGGGGGGTCGCGGTAATTTACCTCATGGGGGTGTTGATTTATTTTGGAATGCTGCAAGTGCTGGAGTTTCAAAAACACGGCCTTGAGCAAAAGATTGTTGAACTCAGCGGCAGCTATACCAACGCGCTGAAGACCAAGGCGCTGATCCAGGTGATGCAGGATCAAATCAACCTCAAATATGCCGTGCTGGAGGCATGGAAAGCGGTGTCGGAGGAATTGCCCCCGGAACTCACCCTGACCGATTTCTCCTTTTCCCGGGGCAAGACCGTGACCCTGCGCGGCACCGGCCCGGCCAACAGCGTCTCGAAAGTCACTGATTTCAACGAGGCCTTGGGCAAAGTGATGATCAAGAACGAACCCCTCTTCAACGCGGTCAATCCACCCTCGGTCAGTAGCGGGGGGAACACGCCGCTCATGAACTGGAACTTTGCCGGTGAACTTAAACGGACGGAGGTCGAATGAGCAATTTCTTCGATCGCCTCAACCTCGGGCCGCAGGAGCGCCGCATTATTGTCGTCGCCGTGGCGGTGTTGTTCGTGATGCTCAACGCCTGGTTTGTCTGGCCGCATTTCAAAGACTGGGGACGGGTGCAGGACGAGTTGCGCAAGGCGGAAAATTCGCTTCAAATTTACGATAAGGAAGTTGCCAAGCTCCCGGTTTACGACCAGAAGAAAAAGCAACTGGAGGGTGAGGATGCCTCGGTTGGCTCATCGGATCAGGCCCTGCAATTGCAGAAAATCGTGCAGGCACAGGTGGCCCGCAGCGGGGTGCGAGTCAACACCTGGAACTCCTCCGACCCGCGCCGGCAAGCGGCCGCCAAGCCCAATCAGTTCTTCGAGGAACAGACGCTCAAAATCACCATCAGTGAAACCGGGGATAAAGAACTGCTCGACTTCCTGGTCGCCCTGGGAGTGGACAACTCGATGATCCGGGTGCGCGACATGGATTTGAAGCCGGACCAGTCCCAAATGAAATTGATGGGCAGCATCACGCTCGTGGCCAGCTATCAGATCAACCCCACCCCGAAGCCGGTCAAATCGGCCACCAAAGCTCCGTGAAGAATCTGGCCGCCATTCTTGTCCTTGGGTGGGCGCTGACGCACGCGGCGACCGCCGAAGTCCCAGCCACCTTCGTCAAGTTGATTGGCCTGTCCACGGTGCCGGGTGCCCGCTGCGCCTTCCTGATCGTGTTTGAGGCCCAACGGCCGGTCCTGGGTGAAGTGGTGCTCGCTGAGGGGAAAACCGCCGGTGGATTGGAGTTGGTTACCATTGATGATCAGACCATGACCGCGACGATTCGCCAAAACGGCAAGGAGTCGGTGCTGGGGTTCACCGCCGAAGGCCTGACCCCACCGCTGCCGCGGTCAAAGACGAGCAGCCTTGGGAAAAATACGGGGACGATCAAATTTCAAAATCTAAACATTTCGCGGCTGCTCGAATTTTACTCCCAACTAACGGCGCGCACGATGTTGCAATCCTCGGCCATTTCCGGCCAGGTGATCTCGGGCCAGGGGCAGTGCGCGGGGCGCGATGAGGTGGTTCGCTTTCTGGAACGGAGCATGGCCCGCGCCCGGTTGCAAATTCTCCCGCAAGGCGAAAAGTTCGCCGTGGTGCTCCCAGCGGAGCTCGCGCTGCCGGCCTCGGCACTGTGGAAGGCGCGGAAAAAAACCGCCGCCGCGAACCCAGGCAACGCAGCTCCCGCCGTCGGCACCGTGAATTTTCAAAACGCGGACTTGTCCCAGGTGCTGCAGTTTTATGGCGCGTTGGCGGGCCGCAAGGTTGAATCGGACCCTGGGTTGTCCCCGATCCCGATCACCATCCGGTCGCAGACTGAACTTACCCAACCGGAGATGCTTTACGCCCTCGAAACCGTGCTGGTTTTGAACGGAATTCAAATGGAAACCACGCCCGACCAGACGGTAAAAGCGGTGCCGGCGGCAATCCCGGTGAGCAACCCGGTGCCGGTCGCAAAAATCAAATCCCCTCTTTCAAAATAATTGTGAAAACTCGCATCCTAATTCTCACGGCATCCGTCGCCCTGCTGTTACCGGTGGCCCGCGCGCAAAAAGTTCCACCCGCGCCGCCGACGCCCGGGAAAGCCACCAGCGCCACGAACCGCTTGGAGCTGCTCCGGCAAAAACTGGCCAGCACCAACGCCCCGGCGGCTTTGACGAATGTCCCCGTGCGGACGGTGCCCACCCGGACGCTGCCCACCCGGACGCTGCCCACCACGATCGGCAAAACCAATACCCCGGCCGTTACCACGGCCACCACGCCGGCGAACGCCCCCACCAACGCTTTGACCCTCGCTAGTCCATTCGGCTCCACCACCAACTCGCGGGCGATTTCCGGGGGCGATCAAATCGTTAAATCAGGCACGATTCGATTCCAGAACGCGGATCTGTATCAGGTTTTGGACTTTTACGCCGAATTAGTCGGGCGCACGATCATTCGCCCGGCGAGTCTGCCCAACTCGCCAATCTCGATCAAAGCGCAAAGCGACCTGACTAAACTCGAAGCCGTCCAGGCGTTGGACAGCGTGCTGGCCTTGAACGGAATCTCGATCATTCCAACCGGCGAAAAGTTTCTCACGGTGGTG
Source organism: Verrucomicrobiota bacterium (assembly GCA_043742955.1). Classification (GTDB taxonomy): domain Bacteria; phylum Verrucomicrobiota; class Verrucomicrobiia; order Limisphaerales; family JAYTXL01; genus JAYTXL01. Next base: position 6,704 of record JAYTXL010000272.1, read on the forward strand.
CCCACTGCCCAGGCAAATCAGGAAGCCGCAGCCTTCTCGACCGCGATGGCTAAGGATTTGCCGGAGGCCAGCCAATACCTCACCAAGGTGGTTCAACTCAAATATATCCACCCTTCGGAAGTGGTCCCGGTCATCACCCCCTTTGCCAAGAACCCGGCGGGCATCGTCGCGATCGAAACCAGCTCGGTGCTGGTGCTGCGCGACTTCGCGATCAACATCAAACGCATGCTCGAGATCATCGAGGAAGTGGACAAGATCGTGCCGCTTGAGGAAAACTTTGAAGTCATCCCGATCAAGTACGCGTTGGCTTCGGAAATCTCCTCTGTTTTGAGCAGCCTGAGCGGCGGGAGCGGGGGCGTGACCGCCGGCGGGGCGACGGGCGCAAGCCGCACCGGAACCAGAACCCGCGGAACCAATCGCGGCTCCGGCCTGCCGGGAGCCACCGGTGGAGGGGGCGTTCCCGGTCAACCCGGGGTGAACCCGCAACAGTTCGCCCAGCAGCCCAATCAGGCGGGTGGTGCCACCGCCTTCCAAAACCGACTGCAGCAAATCGTGCAGCGCGCTTCCACCGGCGCGGGCGGATCAGCTCCGCTGCTGGGCGATGCCAAACTGATCCCGGATGAACGAAGCAATTCCATCCTCGTCTTCGCCAACAAGCAGGACATGGCCCTGGTCAAGGATATCATTGCCAAGGTGGATATTATCCAGCCCCAAGTGCTGATCGAGGCGATCATTCTGGAAGTGTCGCTCGACAACGCTAAAACGATCGGCGTTTCCGCCGCTCAAAGCCCGAATCGGTTCCTCGCCGATAATTTTGCCGGCTACGGCGGCTTCAAGAACAAAGCGCCCTTCAGCTCCGCGTCCACCAACGCGGGTAATAATAACCTTCCCGAAGGCTTCAGTTACTTCGCCGGGCTCGGCAACAACTGGGAGGTGGCCCTCACGGCGATCGCCACCGATAATACCGTGAATGTGCTCTCCCGCCCGCGCATTCAAACCTCGCACGCCGAAACCGCCACGTTGTTCATTGGTGATACGGTGCCCTACATCACCGGCACTTATTTTGGCGGCGTTAACTCGGGTTCCAGTTCTCAATATCAGCAGAAGGAAGTCGGCATCAACCTCTCCGTGCTGCCGCTGATCAACAGCGAAGGCCTCGTGGTCATGGACATCTCCCAAAACATCGAGCAATTGGGGGCTCCGCAGACCATTGACGGCAACTCCGTGCCCACCACTACCAAACGCACCGCTGCGGCGAAGGTCATGGTGCAGGATGGCGAAACGATCATCTTGGGAGGCTTCATCAGCTCCACTAAAAGCAAAAGCAAGTCCGGCATCCCGTATTTGAAGGATATCCCCTACCTGGGCGCCCTTTTCCGCACCACCGCCGATACCAACAAGCGGGTGGAGCTGATCGTGCTCATGCGGCCAACGGTCCTCAAGACGCCTGCAGCTGCCTCGTTGGCCGCGACCGAGGAACGCGAACGGTTGTCTGGCGTCCGCCGTGCCGAAATGGAAATTACCGAGGAAGAACAAGTGCTGTCGGACAAGAACAAAGCCAAAATGAAGCGCATGAAATCCGCCGATGGAAAGAAACCCGCAACCTCAATTATTCCTCCCGCACCTGCCAGCCCAGCCGTCCCGTCCACCCCGGAGTCGGAGAACAAATAGCAATTCCCGACCCTATGGTGTTGGCTTAGAGCTTTCTATATCCGCTGGGATATCTGGAGCGGTGGACGGAGCGGAGCCATTTGCGCCCACAGCGCCACTCGGATGAATTCCTCAATCGCTGAGACTGAGCCGAATGGTCCCTTTACTTACCAATACTGATTCGGCCGAGGAGGCGTAGGTTTTTCAGCAGAATCAGTATTGATGCCTGAGGGGGGCAAGGGCCTGCACTCGGACGCCAAAACGCACCCGGCCCATTTGATTTCGAGTCAGATGCGGGAGCAATGAAATGCTTATCGTTACTATTGGCTGACCCCTAGTTGACCCCTAGTCGTCTAATTGGAAATGAATTTTGGCAAACAGGCTAGGCTTCGGCCAGCTCCGGCCATAGATGCGCACCCAGACGCATTCCTTTCGCAAAGCAGTCCAGATCGAATTTCTCGTTCGGGGAATGCGCGTTGTCATCCGGCAACGAAAGACCAAGCAGTAAAGTGTCCACGCTCAGGATGTTCTTAAAATCCGTCACGATGGGAATGGAGCCGCCTTCGCGCATCAGGACGGGTTCATGTCCGAAGGCGGTCTTCAGCGCGCGCAGGGAAGCCTTGGCATAAGCGCTGGTGGGCGACACGAGATACGGATTGCCCCCATGGCCGGGCGTCACGGTCATCCGCACCGTCGGCGGGCAGAGCTTTTTGAGATGGCGCTGCACCAGCTTAAGAATCTTCCCTGGCGATTGGTTGGGCACCAGCCGGAACGTCAGCTTGGCGCTGGCCCAGGCGGGCACAATCGTCTTGCTCCCCTCGCCCTGATAGCCGCTCGTGAGGCCGTTGATTTCCACGGTCGGCCGCGCGGTGCGCTGTTCGGTCGAAGTGAAACCGCGTTCGCCGAAGAGTTGCGGCACGCCCAGAAATTGGCGGTAAGCGCGATCGTTATGCGGCAGCCGGGCCAACTGTTTGCGCTCAAAAGCCGAGAGCGGTGCGACGTCCTCGTAAAAGCCCGGAATGGCCACCCGTCCATTTTTGTCGCGTAACTTGGCGAGCAACTGGCTCAGGGCCATCGCCGGATTATCGAGCGAGCCGCCGAAGAGGCCGGAGTGCAGGTCGCGGTTCGGACCATCGAGTCTGAGCTCCAACGCACATATGCCCCGAAGCGCATACGTAAGCGCGGGATGTTGCAAGCTGGGGATGCCATTATCGGAAATAACAATACCATCACAGCGCAGCCGGTCTTTGTTTTGCCGGAGGAACGGCGCCAGGTTCGCGCAGCCCACCTCCTCTTCCCCCTCGATGAGGAAGGTCAGATCGCAGGGCAATTCCGTTCCGGTTTTCAAGTAGGCCTCCACGGCCTTCAAATGGGCGAAGTGCTGACCCTTGTTGTCGCACGCGCCGCGGGCGAACAAGCTGCGCCCCTCGATGCGCGGCTCGAACGGCGGCGATTTCCACAGCGCAAAAGGCTCGGCCGGTTGCACGTCATAATGGCCATAGACCAGGAACGTCGGTTTGCGGGAGCCCGGGCGGCGGGGAGTTTTGGCGACCACGATGGGATGACCGGGTGTTTCGCACAATTCGGTCTCCAAGCCAATCTCCGCGCAATGATTTACCAGCCAGCGCGCGCAGGATTCGAGGTCGGCCCGGTGGTGCGGCTGCGCCGAGACGCTGGGGAAACGAAGATAATCCGAGAGTTCGCGGAGGAAACGGGGCTCGTTCTCGGCCAGATAATTCAGCACATTTTGCATGGCCGGAGTTCTAGCAACAAACCCGCACGGGGCGAAGCAGAAACGGCACGGGGCGCGGCGACGGGGGGCAGCGGCGGACGAACCCCGACCCACGCAGGGTGGCCCTGAACCGCGGCGGCCACGATCAGGCGGGTCACATTACTTTTTCTTCGGAATTAATTTCAACAGATCCAGCGGGCTGACTTTGTTCGGCTTGGCGTTGGGATTGGCGGTCTGGTTCGTCTGTGTCGTGCCGCCCGCCGGCTGGCCGGTCAGAATGCCACCTACTTCGCCGAGAATACCCCCCGCCTTGCCGCCGACGGCACCGGCGACGCCGGAGGCCACTAAACCGCTGATCACCAATTTGTCCGTCTTGGCCTTGGGATTACCAACGGTACCCTCGAGCTTCACGAAATTGGGCAGCTTGACGTAAGGAGCGGTGGGAGCCGTGCCGCTGATGGTGAATTTCTTGGCCAGCGCACGGGGCAGTGAGATATCGATTGGCTGGCGCAAAGGCGAGTTAGTGAACACCTCGGCGATCGGAATCAGGCCCGATGATTCAGCAATAAAAGCACTACTATGGGCGATGAAACGGCGCACCTCGACATTTCCTTTGCCCAGGCCGACATCGGCGGAGATATAATTCAGGGGTGAATTGAGCATTTCCGGGATGTTCAACAACAAGGCGATGGGAGTGAGGACCGCTTTCACCTTCGGGCCGACGAGCTTGATATTGGCGTTGGTGAAACTAAGGGCGATCTGGCCGTTCAGGTTCTTCTGCAGGCTCGCGCCGGTAACACCCGCGCCGGTAATCTTGAGATTGGCAAACACGTCGCCGTTGGCCTGCCCCTTATATACCGGGGAGAAACTATTCGCGATCGGCTCCACCGGAATTTTGTCCGCCTTCAGCGCCACGTCGTATTGGTAACCGGCCACGCCGAGGTTCAGGTCCGCGCTCGCGTTGACCGGCGCGTTATTGATCGTGAATTGCAGCGGCTTCAAATTGATCCGTCCGCCGTCGATTTTGGCGGCGGCGATGAAGTTGGCCACCGCGATGTCGCGCAAAAAGAGCTGGCCGATATTCGCGTCCAGCGTGAATTGCCGGAGCGGAAAAATCACGGCTTCGGGTTCGATGTTCGCCTTCGCGTCCGCCGGGCTGGCGGGCGCGATCTTGGCGGGGGATTTCTTCTGGGACGGTTCGTCGAACAGGTCGTAATAAGGCGTCAGATCGAGCGATTCCGCAGTGAGCTTCACGCTGCCGGCGGTGGCATTGGTCTGGGTGAGATCAAGTTTGCCCGTGAGTTGCAGCACGTTTTTTGCGCGGCTGGTCGGGGTTAATGTCAGTTGAAACTGGCGGAGATCAAGGATTTGTTTGGCGAGTGAGCCGTCGAGTTGGACCCCGGCGGCGAGCGTGGTCTTGGGCAGATTGCCCGCAGGATCATTCAGGAGCAGATTGGTGATCTGCACATCCGCCTTCACGCTGGAGGCGCCTTTGGCATCGTAACTGGCATTCGCACTGGCGTTGATCGAAACGGAAGTCAGCGTCTTGTCGCCCAGCGCCGCGCCAAGGAACGGGCGCAACGCGTTCTGGTTCAGCTCGGTCAATTTCAGCGCGACCTGGCCGGCGCTATTTGTCAGATCATATTTTCCAGCCACGTCAAAACTGCCGCCCGGCAGTTCGCCGAGGCGCACGTTCCCGACAAACTGCCGCACATCGAGGATTCCTTTGCGCAGCGTGCCGTCGAGCTTCACGGACGCGGTCAGCGGCGTCTCCGGCAATTGTTTCTTGGGATCGGTGATCAGCAGGTTGACCACCTGCAGGTCGCCCTTGATGGCGGATTCGCCTTTCGCATCGTAGCGCGCGGTGGTGTTGGCATTGATGGAAACCGAGCTCAGCTTCATCTCGCCGAGGGCCGGGGCGAGGAAACTCGTCAGCGCATGCTGATTCAAGTCGGTCAAATTGAGGGCCAGCTGGCCCGCCTGATTGTTGAGGTCAAAATTTCCATTGACCTCGAAGCGGCCTCCCGCCTGGCCGGTCTGGCGCAGCTCGCCGGCAAATTTGCGGATCTCCAGCAATTGATTCTTCATGGCCACATCGAGATCGATGCCGGCGGCAAACCGGTCAAAGCGGTTGGAGGCATAACGGCCGGTGAAATTCTCGAGCTGCAAATTACCCGCGACGGTGCGATTGAAGCTCAGGCTATTCGTCTGGGTGGGTGCCAGGTTCTTCTGCGAGAGGCGGCCGCTGAAGTTGATCTGGCCGGAGTTGGCGGCGAAGCCCGGGAGCTCCAGCAAGGACGCCAGCTTGGGCAGGGACGCTTCCAGCTTGGTTTGCAAATCGGCGTCCCGGGTGTTCAGCGCGAAACTACCAGATCCGCTGACCGAAGCCACCGCCTGTTTCTGGTGGGCCAGTTGAACGCTAAATTCGTCCAGCTTGAGGGCGTTGAAATTGTCCATCTGGCCGCGCACGCGCAGGCTGGCATCGGCTTGTTCAATGGCACTGCCCGAAAAATTCGCCGCGAGTCCAAGGGCTTGGGAGGAGACCTCGAGCGCCAGGGATTTGCCGGCCTGTTTGGAAAGCAGGTTCAACGTGAGACTCACTTGACCTGCCGTGACATTGGTGCCGAGGAAGGCCCGCCAGTCGGCGAGATTCAAGTTGGACACGGCCAACTCCAACGCAGAATCCTCCACGGCGCCAGCGGATTTGCCCCAGTCCAGTTTCATCGGCTGGGACAGGGAACCCGTGAGAAGCGGTTTTTGGTTTTGGGTGACCCCGAGCGTGAACGTGCGCACCAGGGCCGATTGGGCGGTCTGATCCACCGAAATATTGTAGCCCACCTTCAAATCCAACGCCGGAGTGGTGAGGCCCTTTTGGGTGACACTAAAACGGCCCACGTCGAATTGACCCACGGCATTGAGGACGTCGCCATTTTTGGCCAGCTCGATCTGGCTGGTGGTATTGATCGTGGTGGAGCCGAAATCGAGGCCCATCGGGGCTCCGGCAACATTCAAGATCTGCCGGTCAATCGCGAGGAGCTCAAGTTTCAGGCGCGCTTCCTTCTTCAGCAAATCCGCCGGGCCGCTGGCGCGAATCTGGCCGAGCGGTTTGCCCCCCTGGGCGAAGCTCACTGAAAATTGTTTGAGTTCCGTCATCGACAAATCGCACTCGAGCGCCGCCCCGAGGCCTGCCAAATCCTTGAACTGGCCCTGGCCCCGGGAGAGATCCAGCTGCGCTTTGGCCTTGATGCTTTGCGGGAGCAGATCCGCGGTCAGAGCGAGGTCAAGACTCGCGGTGATTTTTGCCTGGGCCAGGTCGTTCGTGGCCGCGCCCGCAATGGCGCCACTCTCGCTCTTGAGATCGGCCGCAATGCTCAGCTTCGTCGTGGCCGCGTTGCGCAGTTCGTCGAGGGTAAGATTGACGTTCGCCAGTTCGATGATCTGCCGTCCCCCGCCCTTGAGGTTTTTCACCAGGCGAACCGTGGCGTTTTGCAGGGAGATATTCCGCACTTGAAGCTGCGGCGTTTTCCCGGTTTTTGTGGTTTTCGGTTTATCCTCCGACTTTTTATCACTAACGAACAGGGGGTCCAGATTGCTGGTTCCATCGGCGTTTTGGACGATATTCACGACGGGCGCGACCAGGGTGACTTCATTCACCTTGATGTTGCCCCCCAGCATGCCGGCCAGGCTGTAACCGGTGCGCACTTCGCTGGCTTGCAGCAGCGGTTCCGTGCCGGTGGTCACCACTTTAAGGCCGCGCAGAGACACGCTTGAAAAAGGGCTGAGGCGGGCGTCTTCCACGGTCACCGTGGCGTGGACGGCGGTGCTGACGCGGGGCAGGACCACCCCCTTGAGGAAGGCGGCGCTGGTCGCCACGAAATAGGCGACGACGAGGAGCACCAGGAGCGCGCCGCCCACCAGGGCTAGCTTGCGACCGAGACGACGTTGTTTCACTGCGGGTTGAGTTAATTCAGCCATAAAGAGGGCGGGATTCTAAGGGTCTTACGGCGCTTGACAAGCCGCATTCGGCGACCGCACGGACGACCATCGGAACAGCCTAACAGACTTTTTAAAAAAGTCATGCGGGTATGGGACGCTCCCTTCGGGTGGCCCATTCATCTGGAGTGAGGGCGGGACGGTGGGGAGTCGGGTAATTTCCGCGGTTCGTAACATAAACACAGCCATCCCATAGGAAATGACCGCGAAATGCGTGGTTTTATTGGCATTTCACGATATTCTGTCATCTCATTTGTTTTTTGGCTCCTATAAAAACCATGAAAACTCACAAAATTCGCGATTTT
>JAYTXL010000273.1:0-8409 GCA_043742955.1 Verrucomicrobiota bacterium
GAATAAACCCAGGCGCAAGTTCAAAGAAATCCCGCACCGTTACCGCCAACGCAAAAACAAAACAGTCAATAAATCGAGGGCTTAACTTAGCGCCATTCATATAAGTCCTCTCTATCAAGGTTTCAATCCTGCATTCGCCTCGCGCAGCGCGGTAAGCACGTCCACCACGGCGGCGTCAGGATCATAATCCAGACGGCCCCTCGCCAGCGTCTCGATCGGCCCAAAGCCACGATAGCCGCCGTCGTGGATGATCTTCGCGAGCTTCTTGAAATCGGTCGGCGGAAACTTCGTGCTGCTGCCGAGCGTCTCCTTGATCTGCCAGGTCACCGCGTGCGGCACCATCATCGCGATGTCCGCATATGGTTCGTCGGTGAAGTATTTCCCCGTATCCACAAGTGCTCCGCACCAAGTGTGATCCACGCGCTGGAGCTGGCTGAGGTGCTCCAGGCCGGTGCAGATGAAATCTGCCATGGTTCTGCACCGCGACGATCACGCCGAACTTCTCCCCGAACTTCTCCCCATGCTCAACACACGCGCGCAAAGCCTCGGTCATCCAGCCCTCCACGCCCTCCGCGCGCACCACCTTGTCCGCCGCGGCGAAATCATTTTTCACCCCTGTGCCGCTGATGGTAATGCCGCGATCATGCACGTAACGCTTCATGCGGTTCACATAGCGGTCTGCCGGAGCCGTCGGGTAGCCGGGGAAAAAGTAGCCGGTGAGATCCACCGCCTCGATGTCGTGCTGCGCGCAAAAAGTCGCAACCGCCGAAGAGATCAATGCCAGCGCCAGCATCCGCCAGGATCGCATTGAGCTGGTCGAGGAATGAATACGCCTTCAGTCCTGGCCTGAACGACGCGCCGTCCGTGCGCGGGATCGCAGTCAGCGCGTGCGACGGAGTCGACCGCCGCCAGCGGTGCGAGCGCGGCGAGGCGGAGAAAATGGCGGTGGTTGAGTGGGGTGTTCATCCGGGGCGTGATGTTGTGTGGTCCAATCGCGAAATCATAGCCATCTATAACGCAGCCGGGAATCCGCGTCCTTAAGCGCTTCTTATTTCACCGCAGTCGGGCCTGAATTGTTCGATTTGCAGCCCTCTCAGACCCGCGTTCCGAGGAGACGCGTCATTACCGGGGTGATTGGCTGAGGTGTTCGAGGAACTGCCCCCACTGGGCAGGACTGATCGGTGATTTACCGCGATGAGCTTCGGCGGAGACGAGTAAGGCGAGTGCGCGCAGTGCCTCGACGGATTTGCTTTCAGCGAGGAATGCCGCGTCACCCGCGAATGCACGATTGACGAGTAGCAGCGCTTGCATCGCGTGGTCCTTGTTCATCACGCCGAGGCTCGCCATTTCCGTGTTGCGCGCCTTGAGGCCGGTCGTGAGCGCTTTGACTATCTCCGCACGATGCTCGTGCTGTAGCGGCATCTCAGCGGCGAGCTGCGCGAGGGCGCACATCATGATGTAGTGATACGCAGGCCGCGCGTTGTGGGCATCCATCCAGCGGCCGGCGCGCGGGCCCTCGGTGAGCTGGCCGGGGATGACGCCGAGCCGCGCTTTGTGGATGGCAGCATCGAGATACTTCGGCTCGCCGGTGACGGCGTGGGCCTTCGCGAGCAGATGCACGCTGAAGCTGTTGTAATTCCAGTTCGAACAAAGCGGACGCGCCATCGCCCAGTCGGCGGCCTTGCGCGCGGATTCGAGATGCCGCACATCCTTCGTCAGCTCATAAAGCTCGAACATGGCTACGCCGCACTCGCCGTTGTCGAACTGCAATCCGCCATCGCCGAGGTCGTCGAAGGCCCAACCGTTGCGCACCACCTCGCCGAGTTTGCCCGCCTTTTCCGCCTGCTTCAAAAAACGCGTCGCTACCTCCATCGCGCGTGCATCCGAAGTCCCGCTTGCTGCCGGAAAAGGATAGCAACCCGCGCCCGCCTGCTCCTGCGTCCAGATGAGAAAATCCGCCGCCTCCCTGGCCATCGTGAGACTGCGCTCCGCACCGTCGAGCTTTGCGCGTGCGGCAGCGACATGGCCCGTGATGATCGATGCGACCCCACGCAGCGGCGCGGTCAGCTTCGACGGGTCCGCGCCGATTTTCCACCAACGCATCTTTTCGAGTTGCGCAAAATGCGGCGTGAATCCGCGCTGCGCTTCCTCGCGCGTGAGCATCGTCGCATCGGCAGGCACGTTTTTGAAACCATCGTCGACCTCGGGAATTCCGGCCTTGTCCCCGAGTGCGGCGTGAGCTGCGGTCACTGCACTGCGAATGGCCTCAAGGTCATTGGCCACCATCGCCTGGGCGAGTGCCTCCGCGGATGCCTTCCGCTCGTCCGCACACGAGCAACTCGACAAAGACAGAAGCGCAACGGTCAGAATGTGGAAAACAGATTTCATAGCAGTCCCATCATGACGCATGACTGCTCATTTGGTTTCAGCACGCACAGCCTTGTTGATGCCGTTCGGCGGTAGCGTGACAGGGAGTCACGGTGCAAAACCCATCATGATGCGGTCGCTTTCACAAGCGTGCATCTTTCAAATGCACAGGGGCGGATTCATTTCCGCGAGAGCCAGTGCACGGGCTTCTCCACGACGCGCAAGGATTTGGCTTGTTTGAAGACCGAATAGGTCTCGCAGCCGCAGCGGAAGCGGCTGAACTTCTGCGTGACCTGAGCGCGGCGGTATGGCGAAGGTGAATCGGGAGTTGAAGGCCGGTCTTGCCAACGGAACGGGTTTAACGGCTTGTGATGATTAGACCTCATGGTTTCCGCTCATCCTGGTGGGTTGCTGCCTCGATTTTCATCCTGACGCGGCAGGCGTGGACGATCTGCCCGGCCTTGGCACTGGCGTCGGCGTGATGCCCGGAGCGACAGGCGCGCAGCGCTTCGATAAAACTTTCCAGGTCACTCGAAGTCGCGGTCGCGTGCCCCCCGTTGACCGCGCGCTCCTGCAGCAGTTGGTAGGCGTGGGCGATGGCGTGTTCGGCAGCTCGCTGCTGCTTCAACTGAAGCTGGCGCTCGCGATAATCGCCGCGGCGCAACGTCAGCCGGATGCTTTCGCCGGGTTTCAGGGACAGCGGGAGTCCCTGCCTGAGTCTGGTTGCCGGATGCTTTTCTTCGCGTGGGCCGATCATCACGAGAAAGTCCGCGTCGGGCACGTGTTTGAACAGCACGCGGCCGGTGCGCGTGCTCGGACCCGGGTTGTAGGCAAGGAAGTGTCGTTCCACCCCTGCGAGCACGTTTTCATAGTTGTCCAGCGCATCAAGGTTCAGCACCATGATTTCCCGGTCGCTTGCCTCGGCCAGCGCTTCGTAAAGCCAGTCGTTCCAGAGCGCCAGGCCGGCCATGTATGCGGCCGTCTGGCCGCGATGGCCGCCGGTCCCTTCGAGGCAGTAGAAAGGTTCGATTGGAAAATATCCTCCGGGCGCCGCACGGTTTGTTCCAGCGTGGGCCAGCACCGGGCCGGTCCAAACGGCGGGGAAGAAATAGAAGGAGTTGATTCGATTTAAATTCGACAGCTTCAACAGCAGGCCGGTCAACGGATGCTCGCGGTCGTGCTTCAGCGTCCAGGCGATGATCAAATGCGCCTCGGCAGTTTCCCACGGAGTGGCAACGTGTGCGCCACCATGCGGGTAAAACAGCCCGGCGTTGCGCAGTTCACGGCTCACCAGATCGGTTTCGTCCTCGTACCAGAATGTGAGGCGCAGGAGTGTGTTCATGAAGTCGCGGGAATAGCGGAGAAACTTTGGATTGCCCGTCACTTCATGGAGCCGATACGCAGCGGCGATTCCCCAGGCGTTGCCGAAAAGTTCCGTGATGGGGAACTCCGCGGGCTCCGCGTATCGGCGATCGTAGAGTTCGTTCTGAACGCGGAACTGCATCCGCTCCATCAGGGTTTCGATCGCGCGTGCTGCCTCGGTGAGAAACTCCTTTTCGCTAGTGATCTCGAATGCCTGCATCATGAGCTTCGCGTAGGCTCCGGCCTGCCATGGTTCGCGGACCACGCCCAGCTGCTTGACGTCATTTTGCACGACCGGTTGTTTCCGGTAGGGATCGAACCACTGCGGGAAAACATAATCTACCTGCCGGGCCAGGTCGCGCAGCCCTGCGGTGGCCATCAGGAAGCGTCCGGCCACGGCCGGATTGAAATCAGCCGGGCCGGCTGCGGACGCCGCGCGCAGCGTCTCCTCGTGGAAGAAAAAGTTCTGCCAGCTCATCTCCAAATCGCCAACGTGGGCCGGCTGCCGGGTGCCGTGACGGAGGAGTCGGGAACGCGGGTCATAGAATCGGGGCAGCGCGTCCTTCTTTTGCAGCCCCCGCCGCAACGCCTCAGCATCACCGTAGAGGCGGGCCAGCAGGAGCCACGGAGTAAGATGATTGTTGACCGTGGAAAAGTCCCACGCCTTGGCGCTGGGATGGACAACCATCGTATTTTGGGGCGAAACCAGTTCGAGCGGTTCATCACGCCAAGGTTCGGAAATCTCGGCCATCGCTTGGGGTGCGCTGAGGTCGGCCATCGCCTTCCGCGCGAACTGTTCCCAGCTTGCGGTTCCTCCCGTCAGTTCGTTGCGCGGAAACACCGAATCCGCCGGATGCAGCGGCGCGAATGCCCGGACCATCGCATCCAGCGCTTCTAGGCCGGTTGGCTTGCGTGGACGCATCCCCTGGTAAAGGAAGAACTCGATCGTCATCTCCCCCGCCGGCAAGCGCCGCCCAGACACCTTCTTGAAATGCATCCCCAAGCCGGTCTGGTCTGACTCGCTGCGCGCCATGATGCGCACGTCATGGAAGCGCGCCACGCCATCCGCTTGCATCCACCGCATCGGCGTCATGTTGAAGAACACCGCCGCCTCGCGCCCTTCGTCCCAGAGATAGGCCGCCGGGAAACCATAGCCGTGCGGAATCCCCGCGCTGCCGTAAATGCTGTCCGGTCCCTGATCGAGTTGAAACGCAGGTTTGGCGCCTCGCATCCACAGCGCCACGACGGGTTGTGGTGGATCCAGAGTCAGCGGCTCAGGCAAATGGCAGGTGATGACGAACCGAAACAGAGGGCTGTCCGCCACTGCCTCCACGCGTAGCACCCAGTCATAATCCGGCTGTCGATGGCGTCCGCTGAACTCGACCGCTTTGCAGTCGGATGTGTTGACCAGGATGGTATATTGACTCGCCTGTAAACCGAACAACGGTCCATCGACCAGAGGCCGTCCCGCATCGAATAATGCCCGCCATTCCTGGCCATCCCGCACCCAGGTGGTTAAAACGAAAACGCCATTAGTCCTGGTAAAGACGAGCCTCTGCCGCCCGGTGGCAAGTTCGACTCGCGCTGGCTCGGCGATCAATCCCGGCTTCGGCGCCTCGACGCCATGCAGCACAGCCAGCGGAGCCACCAGCAGGGCCGCGAGGATCCGGATGTGCCGGATGGCGTTTGATTGAATCTTCATCAATCATTGGGCCGACTTCTTTGCCACACGATGAGCGAAGCTTTCGATGCTGATGATGGCGCGCTGGTGCAAGCCGCGGGCGATGACTTCGTGCTCGTCGCGCACCTCGAACTGGAAATTCACGAGCTTCGCCTCGATGCCAATGACGCGGGCGATGATGGTCACCTGTTTCCCCAACGGCGTCGGGGCCATGTGCTTGATTTCGATCTCAGCACCGACGGTTCGCTCGTGGTCGTTCAGGAATGGGTAGAGCGATTCACGCGCCGTGCGCTCGATCAGCGCGATGAGCCTGGGCGTGCTCAATACGGCGGGCATTCCGCCGGTGGCGAAATCGATCACGTGGTCTTGACCGACGATGAACTTCATTTCGCCGACGGTGCCGATGCGGGGACGAGTTTTCATGCTTTTTTAGCCACGGATTGAACACGGAAGAAACACGGAGGAAGAAGCATCAGGAAGGCAGAAAGTCAGGAACGGGAGGGTGATCCAGCGTTTTCTGCTGTTCCTGCTTTCCTGATTCGCATCGGTGTTCAGTCCGTGTTTCATCGGTGGTTCAAAATCAATTCGTCCGACACCCGATCGTGAGGAGCACATTGGCCCAGAGCGCCTGGTCGCCCGTTTGAATGGTCAGGATGTGGTCCGGCGATTCGACGGCTTTGTAAAAATCCCATTTCTGGATCGGCTCCAGCTTGAGTTTGAGTTTGGATTTCTCCATGGCCTGCTGAAACTCGGCCCACACCGGTGGCGCACCAAATTTGGCATAGGGATCATCGGCAGGAATTCCCATGGTGTTCACGTGATCCACTGGGACCGCGCTCAGGATGGCCTGGAGCGCCTGCACGCAGGTCACGACCCCTGGCGAAAGATTCAGGCAAACCACTTCCGCGTTCGGCCCTTTTTTGGTGGAGGCGGGGTAATTGCCATCGGCGATCAATACTTTGGCGTGGTGCCCGGCCCGGCCCAGGATCTCATTGATCTTTGGATGAATCAGATGGTGTTTTAGCATGGGAGATTAAACAACAAAGGAACGAAGGAACAAAGCACTAAGCTACTCCTCCAAAATAGAACGGGGAGCGCGCCCGCCCCGGGTGCAATTTTCCGCGCCCACGCGGAAAATTCCGGCCGGGCGGATTACTGCATCGCCTCGCGGAAGGCAGATCCCGCAGGCGGCAGGGCGTGAGGGCGAGCCCCGCTGCCCCCGGGGGCGGGTGTGCTCCCCTGAACTGAACCATGGCACAAGGCCAAGTTTTTTCCCTTGGATTCTTTATTTCTTGGTGATTCATCCTCGGGGGAACCACTTCCGGATACCGGCGATGGTCTGCTTTGCAGCTGCCTCACTGTCCGGCAGCGGGAGGACTTCGGCGGACAAATAGCCCTGATAGTCTATCTCCTTCAACACGGCGGCGATGGGCGCGATGTCCGTGTGACCGAAACCGACGGCGTGCCGGTTGCTGTCTGCCCAGTGGATATGTCCGAGACGCGGGGCGATCTGGCGCAGCGCGCCGGCGATGTCCGCTTCCTCGATGTTCATGTGGAAGAGGTCGCACAATAATTTCACGTTCTTGATGCCGCGCTGATCGAGGAATTCGGCGGCGTCAGCGGCCCGGGTAAACAGATTCGTCTCGAACCGATTGAGCGGTTCGTAGAGCACATACTGACCGTGACCGGCGGCGCGTTCCCCCAGCGCGTGTAGCGCTTCAGCCAGCCAGTCCAGGGCCTGCGCGCGCGCCACCGCACCTTCCCAGCGGCCTTGCAGCGAGCCGACGATCGCCGGCGCACCGAGAATCCCGGCAAAGTTGATCATGCCGTTGATGAAATCACTTGCCTTGGCGCGCACCGCAGCGTCGGGATCGGTCAATCGTAGCTTGTGCTTTACCCAGCCCGCGCCCGTGCCGACGGCGGCGAGCTTGAGCGAATGCTTCGCCATCAAACCCTGCACGGTGCTGAGTGGAATCGCATTTGCACCCGGCGGGAAAATTTCCACGGCGTCAAAGCCATGAGCCGCCGCCGCCGCAAAGCCGGCGGCAAGATCGTCCCAGAAAACAAACGGACCACCGCGCGCTTCGGGAACCAGGGAAATGGTGATGGCAGATTTCATTTTTGCGGATTAATTACGTCGCGGTTTAGTCGAAGGGATTGGGTTTCTTGGGCTGGGCGGCGACGGTTTTTATTTTTGCGGGTTCCAGCACCCCAAGTTCGTGGATGGACCAGAACAGCCCATTGACCGCGCCGGTCTGCGTGATGCGGATGAATTTCGCCTGGGCCGGCGCAAACGTGATTTCGGTGAACGGGCCGCTACCCTTGCCGATGGCAACTGGTTGACCCCATTCCTTGCCATCGTTCGACAGTTCGACCTTGTAGCCGCGCGGGTAGTCCCCCGGAGATTTGACGGTGTCGAGTTGCAGGCTGGCGATGGTCGCCTCCTGCGGCAGCTCAATCTGAAACCACATTCCAGGAACTTGCGAGGTGCCAGTGTCGAAGCGGGTGTCGGTGTTGCCATCCACGGCGGCACGCACCGAGTCCTTCCCGTGACTTGCGGAGAGCTTCCAGTCTTTGCGGTTGGCGAGCGGCTGCGGCACTGCGGCTTGCAAATCCGCCAGCGTCCAGGGATCGATCCGGCCGAGCGAGGCGGCCCGAACGCGCGCGACATCGTTCGTCGTGATGAGTGACGCGTGGTTGCCAAAGCTATTGCGAACGTAGGAGGCCGCTGCGGCGATATATTCGTCGTCATTGCTTTCCATCGGCACCATCAAGGCTTCGTAGGTCTTGCCATTGACCGGACCGGTAAGGCCTTTCAAGACCACGTTGATGATGGCGTCGCGGTGGCCCAGCACCGTCTTGGAACCGGCGAATGGCGGGGCTTGCGTGAATCCCGGTTTGCCTTCCACGGGCATCCCTTTGCCGTCGGGACCGTGGCACGCAAAACACAGTTCCTTGTAAATCGCCTCACCCCGGGCGAGCAGCTTTTTCTCGGCGGC
>JAYTXL010000274.1:0-2976 GCA_043742955.1 Verrucomicrobiota bacterium
GTGCTGCAGACGGCGCATGAATATGTGAGCTTTATCGCACTGATCGGGGCGCTCTATGTCGTTTCCGGCGGCATTCATATCACCGTGAAAGGCGAGGCGACGCCGTGGGAGAATGTCCGGTTCCTCTTTTTCGGTGCCGTCATCGCCAATGTTCTCGGCACCACGGGCGCCTCGATGCTGCTCATCCGTCCCTGGCTGCGGATGAACAAATACCGCATCACGGCTCATCACGTGGTTTTTTTCATTTTCATCGTGGCGAACGTCGGCGGCTGCCTCACGCCCATCGGCGACCCGCCGCTTTTCCTGGGTTACCTGAAAGGGATTCCGTTCTGGTGGGTAATCGAGCATTGCTGGCCTATG
Source organism: Verrucomicrobiota bacterium (assembly GCA_043742955.1). Classification (GTDB taxonomy): domain Bacteria; phylum Verrucomicrobiota; class Verrucomicrobiia; order Limisphaerales; family JAYTXL01; genus JAYTXL01. The sequence continues at coordinate 361 of JAYTXL010000274.1, forward strand.
TGGGTGGCCGGGGTGGGTATTTTGCTCGTGATGTTTTACTTTGTGGATCGCCGTAATTACCTGCGCGCACCAAAAAATATCCGCGATCAGCTCGCCGAACCCGCCGATCAATGGCGTTGCGAAGGCCTGCCCAACCTGTTCTTTCTGGGTGTCATTCTGGGCGCGGTTTTCCTCAACGACCCACCGTTTCTGCGCGAGGGTTTGATGGTGGCTGCGGCTATCGGTTCGTATTACACAACCCGAAAAAACATTCACGAAGCCAACCACTTCAATTTTCATCCCATCCAGGAAGTGGCGATCTTGTTTGTCGGCATTTTTGCCACCATGATGCCCGCCATGGATTGGCTGCAGCTCCACGCCACCCAACTCGGCAGCGCCAGCCCGGGCCTCTTTTATTGGAGCAGCGGGACGCTCTCGGGCGTGCTGGACAATGCCCCAACGTATCTGGGTTTCTTGAGTGCGGCGGCGGGCCTGGCCGTAGATAATCCAGCGCAACTCACCGCCCTCATCGCCACGCCGGAGTTCACCCGGATCGTGCTGGCCATCAGCGTCGGCTCGGTCTTCTTTGGTGCCAACACTTACATCGGCAACGGTCCGAACTTCATGGTCAAAGCGATCGCCGACCAGCAGCAGGTCCACACGCCGGGCTTCCTTGGCTACGTTTTCAATTACACGCTGCCGTTCATGGTGCCGATGCTCGTGGTCGTCTGGTGGCTTTTCTTCCGTGGTTAAGCGCCATGCGTTTAATTTATAACATTCTCTTCCTCGTCGGTTTTGCGCTGAGCACGCCGTATTATTTTCTAAAAATGTGGCGGCGCGGCAACTGGCAGCGCGGCTTTGCCCAGCGCTTCGGCCATTTCGAAGGCCGGGTCAAACAAGCCTTGACCAATCGTCAGGTGCTCTGGCTGCACGCCGTCAGCGTCGGCGAGGTCAATGTTTGCACCCAACTGATCCAGGCACTGGAACCGCGCTTGCCCAACCTGAAATTCGTCGTCTCCACCACCACCTCCACCGGCATGGGCGAACTACAGAAAAAGCTCCCGTCGCACATCGAGAAAATTTATTATCCGATTGACCGCCGCCGCTTCGTGACCCGCGCCCTCGCCGCCATCCATCCCTCAGCCGTGGTGCTGGTGGAGGCGGAAATCTGGCCCAATTTTCTCTGGCACGCCCACGACTTCCAGATCCCCTTGTTCCTGGTCAATGCCCGCCTTTCGGAACGGTCCTACCGCGGCTACCGGCGCTTCGGCTTTTTATTTCGCCCGGTTTTTGCGGCCTTCGCGGGCGTCGGGGCCCAGAATGAAACCGATGCCGCGAAACTTCGCGAGCTCGGCTGCCGGCCCGAGGCGATCCGCATTGTCGGCAACTTGAAATTCGACGCCGCCCAACTCGATGAACGGCGGTTGCTCGACGTGCCCGCGCTCCTCCGCCAGCTCGGCGTGCCGGAAGGAGCGCGCATCCTCGTGGCCGGCAGCACGCACGCCGGCGAGGAAGCCATCCTGGCGGCGCAATTCCTCCGGTTGCGCCGGCAATTCCCCGATCTATTCCTCGTGCTGGTGCCGCGCCATTTTGAACGCGGAAAATCCGTCGGCGATGAACTCAACGCGCTCGGTGTGAAGTTTGTTTACCGCAGCGAACTATTGACGAACAGCCAGTTTAAACCCGGTGAGCTGGCGTGTCTGTTGGTTAACACCACCGGCGAGTTGAAGTATTTTTACGAATATGCCTCGGTCATCTTTGTTGGCAAAAGCCTGACGGCGGAAGGCGGACAGAATCCCATTGAGCCGGGTGCGCTCGGCAAGGCGATGGTCTTCGGTCCGAACATGCAGAACTTTGCCGCCATCGCCGCCGCGTTCGTTGCCCATCAGGGGGCCACCCAAGTGGCGGATGCGGCCGGGTTGGAGCAGACCTTGGCGGAGTTGCTGGCCGATGCGCCGCAGCGTGCGGAACTGGGCCGCAAGGCGCTGCAGGTGGTGCGCGAAAATCAAGGTGCCGTCGAGCGCACGGCGGATTTGATCGTCCAGCACCTTACTGGATGAGCGCCGAGGTTCGCGCCGAGAGCCACTGCACGTCAGCGTTGTTGGGCGAGTAAACGCCCAGTTGCAACGCGGTGCCGGTGATCGGCGGCTTGGTGCGCGCATCCAGCCAGGTGTGCGCCTCGGCGTGGCCATCCGCAAACCCAATGAGACAGCCGCCATTGTGGTAGCTGCCGGGGTAATCCAGGATGGCGTTCAACTGCGGCTGGGCGGGGTCCGCCAGAATGACGCCAAAGACGCCGTTGTTGATGCTGTCGGGATGCTCGTCGAGAAAGACGAAGGCCTTGTCCGGGGACGGCGACACGATATCCGCCATTTGCGCGTAGGCCCGAAACGGCGGTGACGGCAGCGCGAGGTAGCCCAGCGGATCCCCCATGGCATTGCTCATGGCGTAGCTGCGCACGCGCGGATGGATCTGGCCGTTGATCGTGACCGTGCTGCGATCCGAGGGGCATTTGAAGACTCGGGCGTTCTCCAGATAAGGACCCGCTCAAAAACAAATACCGATAATTAAAGCTGACTTCTAACATAATCCCTCCTTGGGTGCGTAAGTGCTGCAGCACGCCACTTCTATTAATCT
>JAYTXL010000275.1:0-10025 GCA_043742955.1 Verrucomicrobiota bacterium
GGCTTTGCGCCTTCCGACATGGGCTGGCTGCCGCGCGCCGAGTACGGCCCGCTCATGCAGATCTTCCACCCCAACTTCCCTTCCCTGCTGGGGCGGGCCACCTGGGGCATCTTTTACAGCATGTGGTCGCAGAAAGACTGGATTCCCCCCGCCGTGCGCCTGGGCGTCTACCTCCTCTTCGCCGCCTACTGCCTGGCCGCATTGGCCGGAGCCGCCCGACGCAAGTGGGCGAAGACTCCCCCCGAGGGTGTCCCCACCTCGATGGGCCGCGCTGAGCGCATCGCCCTCTGGAGCAGTGCCGCCGCCTTCACTGCTGCCGCTGTGGCCTGCCTCCAGATCGCCCTGTTTGTCCACTGGGGCCAGGCCGAGGGGGGGCGCTACCTCCTGCCCGCACTGGTCGGCCTGAGCATCCCGCTGGCGCGGGGCTGGCGCGGCCTGGTCGGCGCGCGCCAGCTGCCCGCCCTTTCCCTGGTCTGGGGGGCGGCCATGTTATCCCTGAACGGTGCGGCCTTTTACTGGCTGCTGCACTATCTGAACCCGACGTTCGGGCCGAAAGGGTAGCCATGGACGAGGCGCTGCCCACCGGTACAATCGAGCTTTCCGTCGTCATGCCCTGCCTGGACGAAGCCGCGACTTTGGCCGCCTGCATCGCCAAGGCGCAGCGCGCCCTTTTGAGTGGGCAGATCGTGGGCGAGGTAGTCATCGCCGACAACGGCAGTTTGGACGGCTCCCCGGAGATCGCCGCCGCTCTGGGGGCGCGCGTCGTCGCCGTGCCGGAGCGCGGCTACGGCAGCGCCCTCCTGGCGGGCATCGGGGCGGCGCGGGGCCGTTACGTCATCATGGGGGACGCCGACGACAGCTACGATTTTCGGGAAATTCCACGATTCGCAGCGAAATTGCGGGAGGGGTATGAATTAGTACAAGGGTGTCGCCTGCCGGCGGGCGGCGGACGCGTGCTGCCCGGGGCAATGCCGTTTTCTCACCGCTGGCTGGGCAATCCAATGTTTTCCCTCTTGGCGCGCTGGTGGTTTCACGCCCCGATTCACGATGTTTACTGCGGTCTTCGCGGTTTCACCAAAGTACTGTACGAGCGCTTGGACCAACGGTGTACTGGGATGGAATTCGCGACCGAGATGATCATCAAGTCCAGCATCAATGGCGTGAAAATGGCGGAGGTGCCGATCACGTTACACCCGGATGGGCGCAAGGCGCACGCGCCGCACTTGAAGACGTTTCGGGACGGTTGGCGCACCCTGAGATTCTTCCTGCTCTACTCGCCGCGCTGGTTGTTTCTCGCGCCCGGAGCGTTGCTTGTTTTATTGGGACTGGCTGGTTATGCCCTGGCACTGCCGGGTGTGACGATCAAGACGATCACCTTTGACGCCCACACCCTGCTGTTCGCCAGCCTGGCAATCCTCTGCGGCTACCAGTCGTTTCTCTTTGCTGTATTTACCAAAACATTCGCCGTCAACGAAGGCTTGATGCCGGCGGATATGCGGTTCAACCGATTCCACCAGTTGGTGAACTTGGAACGGGGTTTGATCATTGCCTTCCTTGCCATGTTGGCCGGCGTGGGATTGCTCGTCGCCGCCGTTAACCAATGGCGACTGGCGAACTTCGGCCACCTCGACTACGCACACACGATGCGCCTCGTGGTGCCGGGCGCGACTCTGACCGCTTTAGGGTTTCAAACCATGCTTTCGAGTTTCTTCGTGAGCCTGCTGGGAATGCACCGGCGATGAGTCAGCCCACGCCCAACCGCCCCGAGTTTGACGATTTCGCCTCAAACTACGACGAGGCTCTCGCCCAAGGCATCGCCGTCTCGGGCGAGGACAAGGACTACTTTGCGCAAGGACGTGTGACCTGGCTGGCCGGGTGTCTGCGGCGGCTTTGCCTCGAGCCACGCTCGGTCCTGGATTTCGGCTGCGGCACGGGTTCAGCCGCGCCTTATCTGCTGAATCTCAACCCAACCGTTCAGTTGCTGGGGGTTGAGGTTTCCGCCAAGTCGCTGGAGGTCGCGCGGCGGGATCACGGCTCGCCGCGCGCGCGGTTTTTCCTGCACGCTGAACGCACCCCAACCGCCGACCTGGATCTGGCGTTCTGCAACGGGGTTTTCCATCACATCCCGCTCGCCGAGCGCGCTTCGGCAGTGGAGTACGTCTTCCGCTCACTCCGGCCCGGCGGACTGTTCGCGCTCTGGGAGAATAACCCATGGAACCCGGGCACGCGCTACGTGATGAGCCGCATCCCGTTTGACCGCGATGCGATCACCCTTTCACCGCCGCAAACACAGCGGTTGTTACGCGCCGGTGGCTTTGAAATTATGCAAACGGATTTCCTCTTTTACTTTCCGCGCCCGCTGAGTTGGTTGCGCCGACTGGAGCCTGCCCTAAGCCGATTGCCGTTGGGCGCTCAATATCAGGTCCTCGGCCGGAAACCCGGGTCATCCACGCCCGGGCTGCCAGCTTGAACATGAAGTTGCCCATGAACATTCTTAGCCGTCGTTTCTTCCTTATACCTCCGGCCCTTGTTTGTGGCCTCTGCGCCTGTTCCGTGAAGGAACCTGATGCCCCCACCAAAACCAGCAAGGCAGCAAACTCGTCCCAGACTCTGAAAATCAAGGCTGAGGAAAGAGGTGCCCATGGCGAAAGTTCCGGGACGAACTCCCCGCGAACGGTGAACGAATCTCGCGAAGCCACGGAGAAAAACAACCCCGAGGATCAAAACAGCCTCGGTGTGGCGTACGAGAAGGGTCAGGGCGTCGGACAAGATTACGGGGAAGCGGTCAAGTGGTATCGCAAAGCCGCCGAGCGAAATCATGCCCCGGCCCAATTCAATCTCGGGTTAATGTATTACCACGGCCACGGTGTGGAGCAGAACTACGCAGTGGCAGCGGAGTGGTATCGCCAGGCGGCCGCGCAAAATGACGCCAAGGCCCAAAACAATCTCGGCTTGATGCATTACTACGGCCTCGGCATGGAGCAAAACTACGCGCTGGCCGTCGGGTGGTATCGCCAGGCCGCTGCGCAAAATGACGCCAAAGCACAAAACAATCTTGGTCTGGCCTATGAGAGCGGTCAAGGGGTTGAGCTGAACTTTGAGGAAGCGGTGAAATGGTATTTCAAAGCCGCGAAACAAAACCACCCCGACGCCCAATTCAACCTCGGCTTGATGTATTACCATGGCCATGGCGTGGAGCAAAACTACGCGCTGGCAGTAGAGTGGTATCGCCAGGCCGCCGCGCAAAATGACGCCAAGGCCCAAAACAATCTCGGCCTAGCCTTTGAAAGCGGTCTGGGCGTACCACGCAGCTTCGTGGAAGCGGTGAGCTGGTATGGCAAAGCCGCCGGACAGAACAATGCCGAAGCCCAATTCAACCTCGGTTTGATGTACGACAATGGTTTTTATAACGGTTACGCCGTGGAGCAGAACTACGCGCTGGCAGTGGAGTGGTATCGCAAGGCGGCCGAACAGAACGATGCCAAGGCTCAAAACAATCTCGCGCTGGCTTATGAGCACGGCCATGGTGTCGCGCAAAGCTTGGTGGAAGCGGTGAACTGGTACCGCAAAGCCGCCGCCCTGGACAACGCCGACGCCCAGTTCAACCTCGGCTTGGCTTATCAAAACGGCCGAGGAACTGACCAGGATCTCGTGGAAAGTTATGCCTGGCACGTCCTGGCCAACCTGAAATCTGCCCGCTTCGCCGAGCCAAAAGGTAATTTGAAATCAAAATTGTCCCCGGAGCAAATCGCCGCAGGTGAAAAGCGAGCGCGCGAGTTGCAAACCTCAATCCAGCCGTCAACTGGACACAAAATGAAACCGTAACCGCGCGTAACCCGTCGGCCGCGTTCCGGTCAACGGGGATTCGGCGATGCCATATGCGCAAAAGCCAGAGAATTTAAGCCGGTCGTGGAACTCGCCCGAATATATCCAAATATTTTTGTATTTGACGCGAAGCCGCATGAGGCATACGGTACCTTCAAACTGAGTTGACTGATTTGAAGCAGAAGTGAGTTGGGTTTCGTTTTGCTACATATCTGTCAACTAATTAGGATCAAAACATCTAACCAGAACCAAGCAATGAAATACATCACCACGAGTTTGTTGACGTTGGCATTTGCGACTGGGCTTGTCTTCGGCAAGTCCAAACCGAGCGGCAAGTCCAACCCGAGCGGCAAGTCTAAACCGAGCGGACATTCAAACCCGAGCGGCAAGTCCAAACCGAGCGGACATTCAAACCCGAGCGGGCACTCCGGGCACTAAAGTCCGAGTGGACATTCTGGTCCGAGTTAATGCCGAACCCAAACGGTTCGTCAATGTTAACAAGAGCGGTCGTCGGCACTTACTGAAACCGTAACCGCGCGTAACCCGTCGGCCGCGTTCCGGTCAACGGGGATTCGGCGATGCCATATGCGCAAAAGCCAGAGAATGTAAGCCGGTCGTGGAACTCGCCCGAATATATCCAAATATTTTTGTATTTGACGCGAAGCCGCATGAGGCATACGGTAGCTTCAAACTGAGTTGACCAATTTGAAGCAGAAGTGAGTTGGGTTTCGTTTTGCTACATATCTGTCAACTACCAGGATCAAAACATCTAACCAAAACCAAGCAATGAAATACATCACCACGAGTTTGTTGACGTTGGCATTTGCGACTGGGCTTGTCTTCGGCAAGTCCAACCCGAGCGGCAAGTCCAACCCGAGCGGACATTCAAACCCGAGCGGGCACTCCGGGCACTCAAGTCCGAGTGGGCATTCTGGTCCGAGCGGACACTCGAGCCCGAGTGGACATTCTGGTCCGAGTTAATGCCGAACCCAAACGGTTCGTCAATGTTAGCAAGAGCGGTCGTCGGCACTTACGATAAGGTCGACGGTCGCTTTTTTTGCATTTTTTTAAAAGCCTCAAGTAACTGAGGCTTTTTAGTTAATTGCGTTTGTTTGGGCGTCTTAGATTCTCTCCAACCGGGCGATAAAGTGCAGTGCCCGGTCGAACCAGCAAGTCGCCGGCCAGGGGTAAAGATGCAAATGCTTTTCCTGCGCTGCGACCTCCCAGCCCAGTTCTCCAAATGCCTTCATCCAACGGGATTCAGGCCAATAATTGTATGGCAATGCCACCCCGTGCCGCGCATTGCCCACCCAGTCCATAAGACGCAGCGTCGGGCCAGCCAGAAAGCCGTCCCGGGTGTGGTCCTTGATCACAATGGCCCGCCGGGCGACCCGTGCCGCTTCACGCAACAACACCATCGGATCCTCATCATGATGCAATACGTCTACGAACATTACCGTATCGAAGGAACCGTCGCCGTGCGGAATCGTGCGACCGTCGAACACCGAAACCGGAATGTGCGTCCGCGGCCGGTTGAACACATCGATACCCTGCACTTGAATATCGGGGCGGTGGTGCGCAATTAGGTGGGCGATCCAGCCATCGCCACAACCCACGTCGAGCACCTGCGCGCCGGGCGGGATAAATTTCGCCAACGCCTCGCCCAGGATATGCACGCGCCGACGGAACACATAGCCCCCATGAATGCGATCCAGCAGGCTCATTGCCGTTTCAGACCAAGCACGCTGAGAAAGAAACTCGACAACACGATCTGAAAACCGAGCGCGAGTGCGAGCACCGCTGGCAAAATCGTCCGCAAAGTCTGCGCCGGATTCAAATCACCGAACGATTTCTCGCGCCACAGCCCCACCGCCTGGAGGGAGCCGGCCAGGCCGCAAAAAACCAATATTGCACCGGCAATCAAACCCACTTCGAGGGTGACAAATTTGAACAAGCGGTTGAGACGCGGATCCTCCGGCATCAACCCTTCACTGATTGCAAAGATTTTTGTGAACACGGAGAACAGCACGGCTTGAAAGCCAATCAAAACCGCCAGCATGGCATACAGCAGCGTGTGCACATCCAACGTGACCCCGCCCACTTTCTGCGGTCCGGGCAAAAGCCATAATCCGCTGCCCAACCCCACCAGCATCAGTAATAGCCCCGGATAGAGGAACAGCCAGCGCGGACTATAGACCAGCATGAACCGCAAATGCCGCCAGCCGTCACGCCAACTGCGCAAGTGGGGCGGGCGGCTCCGCCCATCTGGCGAGAGGGTCGTCGGAACCTCGGTGATACGCAACCCCTGCAACGACGATTTGACCACCATTTCGCTGGCGAATTCCATGCCGGTCGTCTTCAAATTCAACCGGATGACGGCTGCCTTGTTGAAGCCGCGCAAGCCGCAATGAAAGTCGCCCACCGGGCAGCCGAAAAACAACCGGCCCATACCCGTCAACACCGGATTGCCAAGATAACGGTGCAGCGGTGGCATCGCGCCCGGCTTGATCCCACCTCTAAAACGATTCCCCATCACCAATTCGAATCCCTCGCGTAATTTCGTAATGAAGGGCATCAGGTTTGTGAACTCGTAGCTGTCATCGGCATCCCCAATGATGACAAATTTGCCATGCGCGGCGGCGATACCGCCCAGCAGCGCACTGCCATAACCCTTGCAAGCGATGGACACCACCCGGGCACCCAACCGTTCCGCAATGGCTTGCGAGCCATCTGTGCTGCCGTTATCAGCGACAATGACCTCGCCGAACAGATGGTTTTCCCGCAGCGAATTCTGCGCCTTGCGAATGCAGATTTCCAGCGTTTCCGCTTCGTTCAAACACGGCATGACGATGGACAATTCCAACGCGGCAACCGCGCCGGGCGAATCATCGTCCGACTTGGCTTTCGTGTTCGTCTCGCTCTTCATTGGCTGGCATTACTGTCGGCTTCAAGCTACCCACTGTACCGCCGAATCGTGATCGCATCAATGTTGGAATTGTCCGCCGGCATTTTTGTCGCCCCTGGCCCACTTAGGCTTCGACAGACTCACGGCACTTCGTAATCCTAGTCCCGATGGACATCTTGTTGTGGATCCTGGTGGCGCTGGTGTTGCCGGCCGCGTTTTGTTTTCGGGAAATGGGAAACCGTTGGTTTGCCCCGTGCGAAAGGGCGCTCGCCGCCGGAGCGTCCCGGCCAGGAATGGCGCTGGCGCTGATCGGATTACTCTCCTTGGTGACCAGCATTGGATTAACCCTGCTCACCCGATTGCCGCAACCAGGCATCCACGATGAATTCAGCTATCTGCTCGCCGCCGACACTTTCGCACACGGGCGCATGGCTAATCCACCCCATCCGCTGTGGGTTCACTTCGAAAGCATCCATATCATTCAACAGCCAACGTATGCCTCGAAATATCCGCCCGGCCAGGGCCTCGCCCTGGCGGCGGGCCAAGTGCTCGGTGGCGATCCCATCGTCGGCGTCTGGTTGAGCACGGCCCTGGCATGCATGACCATTTACTGGATGCTGCGGGCCTGGTTGCCGGCGCGCTGGGCGCTGCTCGGCGGCCTGCTTAACCCGCTCAACCCGCTGGTGCTGACGTGGAGTCAATGCTACTGGGGGGGCGCAGTGGCGATGGCGGGTGGCGCCCTCCTCCTGGGGGCCTTTCGCCGGATCGTCACGCAACCAAAAACCCGCGACGCCGTGCTGCTGGGAATCGGCGTCGCGCTGCTGGCCATCAGTCGCCCTTTTGAAGGTATGATTTTGAGTTTGCTCGTGGCGACAGCGTTGCTGGTCTGGATGTTCAACCGCCACAGCCCGCCGGCCCGACTCATCTTCCGGAAACTCGTGCTGCCCACCACGGCGATTCTGGCCTTGGCCGGAGCGCTCATCGCTGGCTACAACTTTCGCGTCACGGGAGACCCTCTGAAACTGCCCTACTCGGTACACGAAGCAACCTACGGCATTACGCCGAACTTTGTCTGGCAACAACCACGAACCGAACCCGCTTACCGCCACTCGGTGATCCGCGACTTCCAAATCGAATGGACTTTTTCCTTCTATCGGCGACAACAATCCATCCGGGGATTCGCCTTCGATTGCGGGCGAAAAATGTTCACGCTCGGCCGCTGGTACTTTTGGGGGTTCGTGATGGTGATTCCGGTACTGCTCACCGGGCGCGCCGCGCGCGAGGATCGCTGGCTGCGCTTCACCCTTCTGCTGGGCCTGCTGTTCACCGCGTCCTTGTTTCCCGTCACCTGGACTCTGCAATCGCACTACGCTGCGCCGGTGGCCGGCCTCTTTTGCATCCTCACCCTGCAAAGCCTGCGCCACCTGCACGCTGGCCAATGGCGCGGCCAGCCAATCGGCAAATCACTGGTCCGCGGTTTTATGGTGATTTGCGCGGCCGCCACCCTCCTGTTCGCTGGTCGACCGTCCCGGTTCAGCACGGGCAACTTTGAACGGGCCCGCCGGCTGGCCGAATTCAAGCAATTACCCGGGCCGCACCTCGTCGTCGTCCGCTACTCGCCCACCCACGATTTGCACGATGAATGGGTCTATAACGAGGCCGACATCGACGGTGCAAAAGTGGTCTGGGCGCGCGAAATGAGCCCCGCGCAAAACCGTAAACTGCTCGACTATTTCAAGTCCCGCAAGGTTTGGTTGCTCGAGCCTGATGTAAAGCCCCTGAGGATCACCCCTTACCCGTAGCCGCGCGCACCATCGGTCCGTTCCCTTATTCCCCGGTTCGCCAGCACCCGTGGCGAACTTGGGCCGGACACGATTCCCGAAATTAGCTCGAATGAATGCGCCCCAACTAGCGTCAGAACAACCACTTTACAAACTATGGATAAACAGACGAAATTCCTCATCGGATTGGCGGTGGTGCTGGGTTCGCTCTATCTCTACTACTTCACGACTTGGTTCAAGGGAACCACCATCATGATCGACGCCAAGCCCCGGGCACTGCCTCGAGACAGCACTGAACTGGTCTTTCCCATGGGCTTCGCGCTGGATCGGACTTACAAGCTTACCAGTGTGAAAGTGTTCGCGGTGAAGGAAAAACAGATCAGCCGTTACGACAAGCCGGTCTGGCAGCTCACCACCAAATCCAACTCCGCCCCCATCCGGGGCTTTGTCTACGGCCAGGCGATTCAGGGCATGGTGCCAGATCCTAAAACGCCGCTGCAACCGCTGAAGCCCAACACCCGCTACCGTCTGCTGCTCGAAGCGAAGCGCGTGAAAGGGGAAAGGGACTTTCTCATGAACCCGCGACCGGTGGCCGCCGAGTGAACCAACAGTCCCTCAGGGAATCACGCCATTCGTGCGCCAGGAATCGGTGTTCGCCCAAAGGTTGAGCGGTTTGAACGTCATGCCGTACTTATACATGCGAACGCTTCCATCAACAAACGCGTAAACGGAGTTCCCCGAAACGGAACCGCCGGGCCCGCGGGCATGACGCCCTTGCTCCAACTCCGTAATATCGTCGTTGGCCGCGTAATCCATGTAGAAATGCCCATTGCTCGGCAGGTCGCCCACCTTTTCGCCAAATAAGATTGTTTCGGACGGATATTTGACGGCGGCCTCCACCAGCACCACTTGGGGCAAAAACGCTCGGGTGCCAAAAACCTCGTCAAAATAATCATTCCAGCCGTTGATGATATAACTGCGCGGCGCAGCGTCGGCGGTGTTGGTGCTGCCTATGCCAAATGTATAAGGACTTTGGGTGTCACTCGGACATTTGAGAATTCTCATATCCAGAAAGCCAGGCTGAATGAGCGCCGGCCAATATTTGCCATCACTTCGCCGTGGCAGGGTATCCGAGTTGTCATCGGCGTACAATTTCACGGATAAATTAAGCTGTTTAAGATTGTTGGTGCAGGCAATCCGCTTGGCCGTTTCTTTGCCCCGCGCCAGTGACGGCAACAGCATACCCGCCAGAATCGCGATGATGGCGATCACCACCAGCAATTCAATCAGCGTGAACGCCCGCACATCCCACGCCGCTCTCACCGTGCCAAAGTAGGAATTTTTTGCCATGCGCATAATAAAAATGAACCGAGTGCAAGCCTTCTGATTGAAACGACGCAGGTTGGACTTTTCACCCGCTCCAATTATTCAAGGGGATTTCAGGAAATTACCCCCATGAACCGGCCGGGCGGTAGTGGCACGGGCGTCCCGCCCGTGAGTTTCTGGTGGGCGAC
>JAYTXL010000276.1:0-4090 GCA_043742955.1 Verrucomicrobiota bacterium
CACATACACACGACCGGGCCGGAATTCCGAGAGGCGGCGCAGAATCTCGGCTGCAAAAGGCAGGATATGGGGCAAACGATTCGACTTGGCGCGCAGGACGACGATGGCGAACGGAAGCGTTTTTGTCTGGTTCTGCTCAGGCAGGTTCTTATCCACCGTCAGCAACACGTCAAATTTTCCCGACGCGGCGATCAGGGCAAGAAGTTTACCGTTGCTGATGCTGGCCCAGCCAGCCTGCGGAACGGTTTTAGCATCGTGGCCGGGAAGCTCCCTGGCCAAGTCCTTGGGCAGACATTCGTCGAGGAGAAATCTCATTCAAGCGGCTTGCTGGACTTTCTCCAGCATCGCTTCGGCGGATTGCTCCAGATAGGCGATGGCTTGTTTGCGGGAAACGGTAGGGTACTGTGCTAGAAATTCATCCAGCGAATCACCAGCTTCGATGTAATCCAGCAACGCCCGCACGGGAACGCGCGTGCCGGTAAAACAGGGCGTGCCGCTCATGATCCCCGGGTCGATTTTCACAACGGAGCGCTTCTTCATACGGGCAATTAAACCCAGATTATCCCGAATAACAACACCGCAGTTTCAGTTCTCACTATTGACACAAAAACTCATCGGGCGCCGGATTTGTTCAAGGCTGTGCGGCCGATTGCTCCCACACAAATTTCTGCAGCGAGTGACAATCCGGCGACACCAGGCCGCGATTGCCGCCGGCAGACATCATGACTTCCGCAACATACACATCGCCGCGCGAGTCGATGCAGATGTCGTGTGGAGCGAAAAAGTCACCGGCGACGGTCGGATTGTCGCCCCCGCCCCAGCGCGCCAACAAAACTCCGCCTGGATCAAAGACGCTCACGCGGCCTCCGGTCGCACCCGGGTTTGGCGCCACGGTGCCGGGCCACATCCCCGCGCGATAGCCCAGTTCGGCAACAAACAAATTTCCCGCCGTATCGAACGTGACCTGACACGGGCGGGCAATCTCCGTCCATTCGTGGAGAAACTCGCCCGATGGCGAAAACATCTGGATGCGGCTGTTCTCCCGGTCCGCGACGAAGACCTCGCCATGTTGGCTCACTGCGATGCCGTGCGGCACGCGGAATTGGCCGGGTCCGCCGCCCGGCGTGCCCCAGGAGAAAAGCAGCTCGCCGGACGCGGAGAACTTGTGGACGCAGGCATTGCCGTAACCGTCGGTGATATAGATCTCGCCCGCCGGGGAGAGCGCCACATTGGTCGGAAAATAAAAGGGCAGCCCGGCATGTCGAATGGTGCGATAATCGATGCTCGTTGCGCCGGTGTCGGATGGACGTCCGCTGGTGCCCAAGGTCAACAGGAGGCGGCCTTCGGGCGTGAACTTACGCACCGTGTGGTCGAGGTCGTCCGTGCAGTAAATCGCGTCGTCCGGTCCGATGGTCAGTCCGTGTGCCCGGGCGAACACCCCTTCGCCCCAGGAACGGAGAAAGGTACCCGCACGGTCGAACACCATCATCGGATGTGCGCCGCGATTGAAGACGAAGACCTGATCGTGCGAGTCAGTGGCGACCGCCGCAACTTCCGACCAGGTGAAACCCGGCGGCCGACGCGCCCAATCTGCCGCCACCGTGTAAGTGAGCGGCCCCTGTCCGACCCGGACGGTTGGAGCCGCGGTGGGAGGCGTGGTTTCCATCAGCTTTTGGGTGCGACGGGTTCATCGCGGTCGAGCGGCGTGACGGGGTCAATGAAGATCCAGCACAACGCGCCGAGAAAATACACGGCGGCGAACACGTAGAAGTTAATATTCCAGTTGTTGTTGGTGGCGGCGAGGATGAGAGGGACGGCCATGGGTGCGACGGCGCCGCCGGCGTTGCCCATCATGTTCATGCTGCCGGAGAGCGATCCGGTATGGCGCCCGCCTACTTCCATGCACGCGCCCCAAGCTCCGGGCATGGCGAGGTCGTTGCAGAAGCTGGCCAGGCCGATGGCGAGCACGGCGAGGAACGGATTTTTTTGGAAAATAGACAGCAGCAGCATGGCGCCTGCGCCGGTTAAACCGAGAAACCCGAGCCAGCGTCGCGTGTTCGCCAGGCCAAGCGAGCTGCGCGAGAGGGGGCCGGAAACCAAGCCGCTGAAGATGGATCCCAGCCCGCCGAAGAAGAGTGGCACGCACGCCATCATCGAGCGCTGCCAATCGCTCATCTCGGCAAAGATTTTTTGTTCCCGCAGGTAGGTGGGGAACCAAGTGATGTAAAAATACCAGCCGTAGCTCATGCAGAAGTATTGGCCCCAGAGCAGCCAGACGGTCCGACTGCCGAAGAGTTTCGACCAAGGCACGCTGGCGTGGGCGTTCACGCCGTGACCGGAGTCGCCGATGTGTGCAAGTTCGGCCGGGTTGACGTCGG
This sequence comes from Verrucomicrobiota bacterium, assembly GCA_043742955.1. Lineage (GTDB taxonomy): Bacteria > Verrucomicrobiota > Verrucomicrobiia > Limisphaerales > JAYTXL01 > JAYTXL01. The sequence goes on from JAYTXL010000276.1 coordinate 2,379, forward strand.
GATGGTCCTTGGGATGATCGCGGAACCAGGCGTAGAAGAACCACGCCCACACCACGCCGAGGAGGCCGAAGCTGAGGAACGTGTAGCGCCATTCCATGAAGGTGAGCATCCAGCCCACCAGCAGCGGGGTGAAGGCTCCACCCCAGCGAGCGCTCAGCCACATGATACCTTGCGCCCGGACGCGTTCCTGCACCGGTAGCCACAGGGTGAAGGCCTTGGTAACATTCGGGAAACAGCCCGCCTCACCAATGCCGAAGAGAAAGCGGAAAAAAACCAGCGACGCGAGTCCCCACGCCCAGCCGGTGGCGATGGTAAAGATCGACCACATCATCACCACGCGCATCAACACCTTGCGCGGGCCGATCTTGTCGCCCAACCAGCCGCCGGGGATTTCAAAAAGCGCGTACGCCCAACCGAACGCCGAGAACGCATACCCCATCTGCGACTTGGTCAGGTTCAGATCCCGCATGATGAACTCAGCGGACTTCGAGATGCACACGCGATCCAGGTAAGTGATGATCGCCAGTGTGGTGGCGAACACGATCACCCAGTTGCGGGTTCGACTGGGCGCGGCAAGGGGGGCGGCTGGCATAAAGTGGCTGGAATTAAGCGGGCTGCAGACGGTGCCGCCGGTCAAATCCAGCGCGGGCTGAAATCGAAGTTGATCGAAGGGGTTGCGGTAATGGGTCGGCAATGCTCATCGCGCAGGCAAGTGGTAACCCTGGCGGTTCACCCGAATCCGATAAACACTCTTGCCCGCTGTGATATAGAGGAGGTTTTCATCGCGGCCGCGGCCGAAGTCAAGGTTCGTCGGAACCTCAGTTTTGAGATAGGCGAGTTCTTTCCCGGCCGGCGAATAGACATAGATCCCCGGACGATTTTCCGCGCGCACGGCCACGAAGAGGTTGCCCTGCCGATCGCAGATCACTCCATCCGGACCGTCCTGTGGTGAATAATCCGCGAGCACTTGACGAAAGGTCGCGGTGCCATCGGCATGCAGATCGTACGCCAGCAGTGCCATCAATCCTTTGCGGAGCGGCGTGGCGACTTTGTCCGCTTGCAATTTCGTGCCGGCCGGTGCCGCTTGGTCGAGCCGCTCGATGGCGGTCGCGCCATTCTCGTTGCTGACGACGTACAGCGATTTCTGATCGGGGGAAACACAGACGCCGTTGGCCTTGCCGGCATCAGAAATGATGCGGTGGATCGAGCCATCCCGGTCAATGCGATAGACCCCCACCACCGGTTGATCGATCGACTCGTGGCCCAAATAGCGCGGGTCGCTGAAGTAGAGCCGGCCCTTTTCATCCAAGGTGACATCGTTCGGAGAGTTGAGCGGACGCCCGTCATACATCGCGGCGAGAATGTAGCTCATGCCCGTCTTCATATCGGTGCGGATTACCCGGCGTCCGCCGTAGTCGGCCCCTTCGCAAACAATCATGTCACCCGCCGCATCGAACTTGATGCCATTGGACATCCCGCTGGGTGAACGGAAGATCGTGGTTTTGCCGGTGGTTGGATCAAATCGCCAGATGTGACCGGCGTGCATTTCGTCGCGATCATTCCGTGACTTGTGCGAGAAGGTGATGTCACTGAAATAAACCTGGCCGTCCGGCGCCACCGCCACGCCTTCGGTCAGGGTGATGCCTTCAAATATTTTTTCAAGTTTCGCCTCGGCCGGAAAGATCGGGTCGGCGGCCCAGGCGACGCCGGTC
>JAYTXL010000277.1:0-17213 GCA_043742955.1 Verrucomicrobiota bacterium
TTCCACGGGGTAGTGCGACCCTTGCGCAGCAGCTCCGGTGGGAGGTGCACAATTGCGGATCAACCAATAAAAAATCCCCCACTAATCCCGGAAGAGCCACGAAAAGCAATTCGCGAGAGAATCTGGACTGACCAAAGTTGCTAACTATCGGCGTCGAGGCTTAATCAGGCCAGTCGGAATGGCATTGACGAGTGGCGGGACGTGTCCCTTTTATCACCCGAAGCAGATTAGCGAACTCAAGAAGAAACTGGGGATCACACTTGGTAACACAACGGGTTTGCTGAACGAGGCTCAGTTCAAAAAGGCCTGTAGGTTCACGAACGTTGCCGAATATCGCCGGAAAGGTCTGGTCAAACCGGTGGGCTTTGCAATGGCCGGTCCGGGCCTGAGCGCGTTCTACCGTCCCCAACAAGCAAGCGCGTTGAAGAAGAATTTGGGTATCACTCTCGATAACACCCGGGGACTGCTAACCGAGCAGCAATTTAGGAATGTATCCAAGCTCACAAAAATTGCCGAATACCGCAAAAGGGGTCTCATCAAACCGGTCGGGGTCGGGATGTCCACCGGCGGTGTAAGCACGTTTTACCATCCGAGGCAGATTCGTGAGCTAAAGAAAGAACTCGGGATCACCATCAATGACACAGCGGGGTTATTGAGTGGGGAACAGTTCAAAGTCGCTTCTGGACTCTCGCGTGTTGGCAAATACCACCGCGATGGCCTAATCAAACCAGTTGGCTTTGCGATGGCTGGCCCTCAGGCTGGCCCATTCTATCATCCGAAACAGATCAAAGAGCTAAAGAAAACATTGGGAATCACTCTCGACGACACCAAGGGGTTGCTGAACGAACACCAGATTTCCAAGTCGCCCGGACTGTCCGCATTCGCCAGATACCGAAGGCAAGGGCTAATCGAACCTGTTGGGTTCGCCATGTCTGCGAGCAAACTGAGTCGGTTCTACCACCCCAAGCAGATTACGGAGTTGAAGAAGAAACTTGGTGTTAGGCCTTGAGGATGCAACTCGCTTTTACTATTCCACTAAGACCATGACTTCGAAAGATTATGAGCGTGTCGTTCAGAAAGTGTGCCGCGAGATGATGCGGTGCCCTGGGGTCGACATTCATCACCACGCCACCTACAAAGGTAAGGTTTCCCAAAGGTCGATCATCGTTGACCTCGCATTCGAGATGTACGTGCTTAGGGCAAAGCTGCTGGTTATTATCGAGTGCAAACACTACGCCCAAAAAGTGGAAGTTGCCGACGTTGAAGAGTTCCACTCGAAACTCGACGACATTGGAGCGCACAAAGGCATCATGGTGACAACCATCGGATACCAAAAGGGCGCGGTTCGTACTGCGCGTGGGCGGGGCATCGCATTGGCGTTATTGACAACCGAGCCTCAGGAAGGGGAGTTGGTCATGGTCGCTAATTCTCGACCGATTTCCTCAGACCAGCTACCAGCAGCTACGGACAACTTGCTACAGGGCACGCTCCGCGACCCACTGCTGTCGAAACACCAAACTAGATTTCGAGACTTCGGTGATCTTAGGGCCATTCTGCATCAGGACTTCGCCCGGTTTGTAGACGATCAAGGCGTCTTTTGCGATCCACGGCTTCGGACTTGAAATGCTAAATCGGCTCAAGAGTTCCGCTGGACTTCTTAAACCTTTGAGGACTGGGGACAATTCTTGGGACGATAAACCCAGGGCGGCACTCGTTTCACTTCGCTTGCCCTGGGCTGTTAGCTTTCGGGCCTTCAGCCCGGCGGATGGCGACCAAGCCAGAGTGAAACCGCAGATAAACGCCGATGAATCTGGGTCATGCACCGAGGAGAGGAAACGGAGTCTGGGAATGGACAAATGGGCGGTGCCGCAGCACCGCCCTACCGCCAATCAACCCGGTAGGGCAAAAGCTGCCGCTTTGCCCTCTTGACCGGTTTATCATCTGCGTCCATCTGCGTTTATCTGCGGTTTTTCTTCTGCCAATTGAAATGTCCCGGCAGAGTCGAAGGCCCGCGCGCGTCGCGGCTTGCGGTTTCGCCGGAATTCCCCAAAACTCAGCCCATGCCCAAGACGCTGCTGACGTTCGTGGACGATATCTACGAGGATTTGGAATTGTGGTATCCACTGCTCCGCCTGCAGGAGGCGGGCTATGCCATGCGCCTCGCCGCGCCGGAAATCCGCACCTACTCCGGCAAACACGGTTATCCGGCCACGGGCGATCTGCTGCTGGCCGACGCGCGCAGCCAGGATTTCTGCGGCCTGCTCGTGCCCGGCGGTTTTATGCCGGACAAACTTCGGCGTGACGCCAAAGTGCTGTCGCTCACGCGCGAATTTTTTTAGCAGGGCAAACTAGTCGCCTTCATCTGCCACGGCGGTTGGATTCCGATCTCGGCAAAAATTCTGAACGGCAAGCGCGTCACCGGCTCGCTCGGCATCAAGGATGATCTCGAAAACGCCGGCGGCATCTGGGTCAACGAGCCGGTGGTCGTGGATGGCAATCTAATTTCCAGCCGCACCCCGCGCGACCTCGCGCCGTTCGCCAAGGCCATGGTGGACTTCCTGCAAGCGAATGTCCCGGCGGGAGCTTGAGCGTTCATAAACACGCATTCGACAAGCACTACAGGCGGGCATGATTGTGTGACTTGGTGCATCGGTGTGTGTCTCCCTTTCAGGGCTGGGGACAATTCTTGGCGTGATTAACCCAGGGCGGCGCTTGTTTCACTTCGCTTGCCCTGGGCTGTTGTCTTTCAGGCCTTCAGCCTGGCGGATGGGGGTTGGAGCGCCGGTCTCCGACCCGGCTCGGCGATTTAACCGCCCGAAACGCGCCGGATCGGAGATCGGCGCTCCGCCCGAGGCGTGGCCATTGGGAAATATATTGTGGCCACCGGGCTGGAACTTTGAATGCGGAACCAAGCATTGGAACAATGCAGTGGGAAACCACGAATGGACACGAATCAATCGCCACCGGGCGAGGGTCGTGGTGAGGGGAAATGGCGCATCGGTTTGTGTCGCCCTTTCAGGGGAATGGCGCTTACATAAGGCCTAAAACTTTCTGGATGAGTTGTTTGCGGCGCGTAGGTCCCGGCACGGTTTCGAACAACTCCTGACGGCTGAGTCGTTGCATCTCCTTGAGGGTAATTCGTGTCAACTTCCCGGCGGCTCGTCAGCAGCCCCGCCCCGCCGAGTCAGCGTCCGCGTTAATCCGCGTTCAACCGTGGTTAAAACAGTTTCGACACCTCACCCTCGAGCCCCTCTCCCCGTTCGAGGCGGAGAGGGAAGAATATCCGTGTCCATCCGTGTCCATCCGTGGTTAAAATATTTCCCCCGCCCACAGCATTTGATACGAATAACCGCGTGTCCAGTGCGGTTCGAGAAGGAAACCCGCGAGGGCGTCCTAAAGTGGTGTGCGAACTTCTCGGGTGGAGTTAAACCGCTGCTTGAATCGGCTACGCCCCCTTTCCCGGACCGTTTCGCCCCGCGCCCGCGCTCCTCCCGCGATAAGCCATCAGAAAATACACCAGCACCACCGCCGCCACCGCCGCGAGGCCGCCCCAAAACATCGACCAATTCTCGCCCGCCGGTCGCACGTTGACGGTGAACCACCACCCGGCGCCCAGGTAACCGATGAGGTTGCCCACCCCGCCGTTCATCAATGCCATCAGAGCCTGAGCTCGGGCACGCCAGGCGACGTCCACACGTTGGTCGAGATAGATTTGCGCCGTGATGAACACCAGCGTGAAGGCGCAGCCGTGCAGCAGCACGCTCCCGAGCAGCCACGCCGTGCCGTTGACCGCGCTCAGGGCGAACCGCACCACGCCAAAGCCCAAGCCGGCCGCAATAATCCACTTTAACCGCCATTTCAGCAGCAACCCGCCCAGCATGAACATGGCCACTATTTCCGTTACCTGCCCAAAGGTCATCCACGCCGTGGTGTGCTGCAAACCCAGATCGCGCAGGTGCGGTGGCGTGTAGGGATAAAACCCGGCCATCGGGATGGCAAAAAGTGCCACGGTGATGAACACCACCCGGTGATCGGGATTTTTCAGCAACGTCAAGGCATCCAGCCCCAGCCGCTCGTGCCAGGAAAGATTCTCCACGGACTTGGGCGTCTCCAATTCGGGCAGGAAAAAAGTCAAACCCGCCACCGCCAACCACATGACCGCGCCGCTGTAGCCTGCCAGCGCCGAGGTGTCCGCCCCCAAAAGGCTCACCAGCCAGCACCCCGTCATCCAGCCCAGCGTGGCCATGGCGCGAATCGGACCATACTCCTTTTGGGCGTCGGCGATCCGGGCGAAAACCAGCGTCGAAGAAATGCTCCACGTCGGGGAGGAGCAGAGCGCGTGCAGCTGAATGAACGCGAGCACGACCCACGGGTTCCAGTGCAAATGGATGGCCGTGCTGGCCAGCCCCATGGCCACCGCCGTCGCGAGCGCCAGACCGCGCAGCACCCTCACTGATGAGGCATGGCGGTCCGCCATCGCGCCAAAAATCAGCGGTGAAATAAACGCCGCCACTGCGGACGTCGCAAAGGCGAACGGCTTGATGTCATGAAGTCCGTGCGCATCCAGCACCGTGCTCAGTGGGACAAACCACATTCCCAGCGCCGCGCCTTGCACAAAGCACAGCGCCACCAACTCCGCGTATTCAGCCCGTCGCAGGGTTCTCAGCACGCGCCCAGCACACACGGACGCCGGGAAATTTCAAGCCCCGACGGAAGAAAAACGTCGCACCGCAGATCCACCGTTCCAAAACCGATTCATTTTGCCGCGAAGGACGCAAAGTTATTCGCGGAGGAGTTGGCGGTGGTTGCTCTGCGCACCCCCGCGAAAACCTCCGCGTCCGCGGCGGTAAAGACCCGCAGTTTTGTCGATCGAACGGCTCTGCCTCCTCGACATCCCGCACCATGCGATGGAGAATGACCGGCAGGCAATTGGTGTTCACCCTGATCCAAATGGCGATGAATCGCGATCTCCCAAGTCCAGACGAACCAATGCCGCCGCGGTGTCCGCGCCGGGCGCAGCGAAAGGCCGCGACACCGAATGGACTCATCGGCCCACGCCTCACGCTCGCCGCGTTGTGCCAGGAACCGTTCCGGGTGTTTTTCCCGGCGGCGGTCCTCGCGGGGATTGTGGGGGTGCTGCTCTGGCCATTGATGTTGTCCGGTTGGATGACCGATTATCCCGGACCGCGCCACGCGCGCCTGATGATTCAAGGCTTCTTCGGCGGATTTATCTTCGGCTTTCTGGGCACCTCCCTGCCGCGTCTCTTGGAAACCCGGCCGCTCAGTGCCGCTGAAGTTTTTCCGCTGCTCGCGCTGTTTCTCGCCAATCTGACGGCGCACACGCTGGGTGCGACGCGGCTCGGCGACGCATTATTTACCTTCGAAGTCCTGCTCTTGGCGGTGTCCTTTGGAAGACGTCTCCGGGTGCGCCGCGACTGGCCACCGCCCGGCTTTGTGTTGGTGGCGCTGTCCTTTGCTTGTTCCTTGGCAGGCATCGCCATTCAATGGGTCGGCCTGCGAAGGGAACTTGCCCCCGGCTGGGAATTGCTCGGCCGGCTGTGGGCTTATCACGCTTTCATTCTACTTTGCATCCTGGGAGCGGGCGGATTCCTGCTGCCACGTTTTCTGGGAATCACCCCCCGGCGAAAGTTTGCAACCTCCGCCGCCATCACCCCCGAATGGCGGCGGGCGGCCGGTTGGGCGTCCCTCGCCGGCACCGTCATCGTGCTCTCTTTCGTCGGCGAGGCGACGGGCTGGAACCGGTGGGCCGGCGTGATCCGTGCGTTGACGGTGCTGGCCTATCTGGGGCACGAAATGCCTTTGGAACAGCTGCGCTGGTCGCGCCGGGGCGTCCAAGGATTTCTACTCATCGGTCTGATTTGCCTTCCCCTTGGCGTGTTGGCGAGCAGCTGGCTGCCGGGCTGGCGCGTGGGATTGTCGCATATTGAACTCATCAGCGGCTTCGGCTTGATCGCCCTCGGCGTGGGAACGCGCGTGGTTTTCGGACATAGCGGCGAACGCCAGCAGTTGGAGCGCTTTCATCCCGCCCTCACCACCGCCGCCATCCTGATGCTGCTCGGCATGCTCACCCGCATCAATGGCGATCTGATCCCCAGCACACAGGCGACCCACTATCTTTACGCCGCGATTTGCTGGATCGGCGGCTTGATCCTCTGGGCGGTGTGTGTCCTCCCCAAGGTGCTGCAGCCGGACCCGGAAGCCTGAGATTCCATTTCGGCCGCGCCACAGTTTGGAGCGCCGAGCATCTGCCCAGCCGGCGGGTCATCCGCGACCTCCAAGCCGAGCCGGGCCCGGCGTTCCTGTGGCGCCAAACCGCGCCACCAAGTTCAACTTTGCCTGTTCGACTTCCGACTGGCCATGACCTCAACCGGTAGCCCTTGGATGGGGCACGAAGGGGTGGATATGCGGTGTCCCAATTGTGTACTAAGATGTCCAAAAAATGAATTGCCGATGATTAGATTCATGCTATAAGTCAGGAAGGTAAAAGATAGCAGATAGCCATTAATTCACCAGCGTCGGATGTTCCGGCAGTAGGGCAGATGGCGAGTGTTGGAAACAAATTAAACTAAATAGCCTATGAAAAAAACGATCTGCATGGCAGCGGCGCTCACAATGGTGTGGGCCACATCTGCCAGCGCCACACTGAACTTCTCCTTCACCGGGAACTTCGTTCACGACAACGATGTGCAGCTGTTTAGCTTCACGGTCGGTGCCTCCTCCCCGAATGTCATTTTGAGGAGTTGGTCCTACGCCGGCGGAGTAAACGCGGCCGGTGCGACGATCAGACGGGGTGGGTTTGACCCGATTCTGGCACTGTTTGGCCCCGGAGGAACATATCTTAACCAAAACGATGATGGTGGTGTGAATGTGGCGGCCGACACCAATGGTTTGCATTATGACACTTATCTGAACGCGGGTTCGCTTGCGGCAGGTACCTACACTGCGGCTATTATGCAATTTGACAATTTTGCGTTAGGCGGAAATTTATCCGCTGGGTTTCTTCATGATGGTGTGGCCGACCAGAACTTCCGCAACGGATTTGCTGGCAGAGATTCGCACTGGGCGTTTGATGTTCTAAATGTCGAATCCTCCACAGAAGTTGCCGTCCCCGAGCCGTCCACCTACATCGCCGGTGCACTGTTGCTGCTGCCGTTTGGTATGCAGGGCATTCGCAGTTTGCGCAGCCGCAAACAGAACGCGTAACCAATTCCTTAATCTGATTCGGCAATCGGCGCCGCCTTCGCAGGCTGCGCCGGTTTGCTTTTTGCCGGAGCCATTGAGTTTGGCAAGGGGTTCTTGATAATGTCCATCTTTGCCCGGAGACTCCGGAACAGGCAGAGCGACTCCTCCACCCTCCCCAAGTCACGCCGGTTTCACTTCCATAAAAACACGCTCGATCTTGCCCGCCTTTGCCCGGCAGACGAAATAGCCTTTTTCCTTGGTGCCATCGTGGTTGTTCCGGCTGAAGGCGCAGCAACGATTGGTCGTCAGCGTGGCCGCACCCACTTTACGCTCAGTGAAACCGTGAAAGTGCCCATTGAACACCGCTTGCAAATTATAATTCTTGAACCGTTCTAAAACGGCGTCGGCATTTTTCGGCCGGGAAGGCGTTAATGGGCCCAGCGGAAAATGCGTCACGATGACGGTGGGGCGCTTCTGGTCCAGCTTGGGCAAGGTGTCGTCGAGCCACTGGAGTGTCGCCGGCTGGATGGTGGTGTCTTTGTATTGCTGGCCCTCGCTGCTGTCCAACGCCACGAACTGCCAACCGCGGTTCTCGAAGTGATAATTGAGGCGGCCGGGAAAAATCTCCTCGTACGACCGGCGGTCCTGATGCGTGACATAGTCGTGGTTCCCGATCACACCGTAGCTCGGCACGCCGAGCTTCTTGAAGGCATCACGCGCCCCAGCCAACTCCGCCGCCGTGCCTTTCTCGGAATAATCCCCACCGATCAGGCAGAAATCAATCGCCGGCTGACTCGCCTTCATCTGTTCCACGACCCGCTCGAACCACGGCCCGCAACGGTCATCGAGATAATGCAGGTCGTTCACGGCGATGAAACTGAATTCGCCAGAGTTCCCCTTGCCTTCCGCCCGGAGCGCGCCGGGCCAGAGCCCAACGGCCAGCAGGCTGCCGACGCTCCCGGAAAGCCACTGGCGACGGGAAATGGTTTCCGGTTCCCGGGCGGCGGGTCGGTGAGCGAGACGATGCGGAATCTTCAAGTTGGGCATGTCTTAATGGTTCAGTGAATCCGGCGAAAAATCCAGCGGCATTTATGCGTTTTTTAACAAGGATCTCGTGCGCGCGGTTTCACAAAAGAAAGTTGACCTTTGCCCGGATGTTACTATCCTGATTATGAAAATGTACGAGCTGGCCGGGGCAAGGTTCCCAGAGCAATAGTTTCATTATGAACACCAGAACAGCATTGAGTTTGATGGCGGGAGTTTTTCTTGCGGTACCGCCCGCCGGCGCGGACCTATTCACGATTGGCGGCTATACGTTCGACGATGACAACTCGGTCACCACCGCCGCCGTGGTGGAAGGCAGTCCCGAGTTGAAGATCCACTCGGCGCCGCTCTTCGCCGGCAAGGGGGATCTCGGCTCACGGGCCACGCGGAGTAAATCTGAAGCGTTCCTCACCTTCCAGCGGGATAAATCCATCGGCCGGCTCCTGGGCGGAGGCGGGCGCCATTCCGCCGGCAACCCAGCCATGTACGTCTCCCTGCCGGACAAGCGCGAAGCCCCGCCGCGACCGAACGTGGATCGCGCCACCATCGAACTGACGTGGGGCGGCAAAGGGCTGCGGAACAAACCGGGGGAGGATTTCGTGATTTACGAAGTCGGCACCTACGAGGGTTTCACCGTCTCGGTGAAGAAGGCTGGTTCCGATTCCTTCACAGCTCCGCGCTATCAGTTTGCCAACCAGTTTGATCTGGATCGCAACGCCAATTCCGTCGCCTTCGACCTGTCGATGTTTGGCCTTGCGGATGGGGAGATGATCACCGCAATCCGCATTCGCAATATCTTTAACTCCGAGGCAGCCGCCGGGGCCGACAAAGTGGACGCCGCCAGCGGCCAGGGTCGCGTGCTTTATCCAGGCGAGGCTGGCTACGACACTGCCCATACCTTGAGCGCCCGCCAGGTCGGCAGCGGCCTCAAAACTGACGAGGGCGTGGGGGGGGAATTCAAGACGGACTTATTGGATGCCGATATTGTGTTCGTCGTCGGTCTGCATAACCTCGAAAAAACTGACGAGAAGTAGGCGATGCCCCCACTCGCTGACCCGCTCCGGGCGGTTCTTTCAGCCGGTATTGGTGTTCGCTCGTGCGAGACCAAGAACCTTCCGTGTTGAACCGGAGTCTGCCGTGCCATCGTGCAGGCGGCGACATCTTCCTGATCGGGATCCTCCGCGTCCCCGGATTCAGGGGGAAATTACTTGAACGCAAACCTTTCCAAGGCGATAAGAGTTTGAATACCCATGTCGGAATCACCATCAGTCTAGCGTGGCCTGCAATTTTTTCCATGCTTCCGTGCGTCCGTTCGGTCTGCCCGTGCGGGCCCCACATTTTGCCTGGTGGCGGGAGGCGATCGGGGCCGTGCTTGCGATCGCCCTGGGAATGACGTCCGTGTTTGCGGCGACCCCAAGTTCCCCCAAAGGGCCACTGACCTTCGAGCACGACATCCGGCCGTTGCTCAAGGCCAGTTGTTTCCAGTGTCATGGCGAAGGCGAGCAGCTTAAGGGCGGATTGGATTTGCGTTTGCGCCGGCTGATCGCCAAGGGGGGGGAGTCCGGACCGGCGCTCGTGGCCGGCAAACCGGAAAAGAGTCTGCTCTATCAGCAGGTGCATCTGGGAGAAATGCCCAAGGGCGAAAAGAAGTTTACCAAGGAACAAGTCGCACTGATTGGGCGCTGGATTGCGGGCGGGGCCAGGACAGCCCGGGAAGAACCCACGGAAATCGGTGCCGGCCTCCAGTTCACCGAAGAGGAAAAAAAATTCTGGTCATTTCAACCGATCAAACATCCTGCGGTGCCCCCGGCCCGGGCCACCGACCGCGTCCGCACACCCGTGGATGCTTTTCTGCTGGCGAATCTTAAAGCGAAAGGTCTCCGCTTCGCGGCCGACGCGGACAAACGAACCCTCTTGCGCCGGGCTAGTTTTGATCTGACCGGCCTGCCGCCATCACCCGAAGAGGCCGATCGATTTCTGAACGAAACCGCCGCAGACGCGTATGAAAAATTGATTGATCGCCTGCTGTCTTCCCCGCGCTACGGAGAGCGCTGGGGGCGTCACTGGCTTGATGTGGCAGGCTACGCGGACTCGGACGGTTACGCCACCGAGGACACCGTTCGCCAGCATTCGTACAAATATCGCGATTACGTCATCCGTTCGCTGAATGCGGACAAACCCCTCGATCAATTCATCCAGGAACAATTGGCGGGCGATGAAATGGTCAAGCTGCCCTACAAAAATCTCTCGCCCGGCGACATTGAAAAGTTGGTGGCCACCGGCTTTCTCCGCAATGCGCCTGACGGGACTGCCTCGGGGGAAGTGGATCAAAATCTGGCCCGCAACCAGGTCATCGCTGAGACCATCAAGATTGCTTCGACTGCGCTGCTGGGGTTGACCGTCGGGTGCGCGCAATGCCATGACCATCGCTACGACCCCGTTCCACAGGCGGATTATTACCGGCTGCGAGCCGTCTTTGAACCCGCCTATGACTGGAAAAATTGGCGCAATCCGGCGGGGCGTTTGGTTTCGCTCTACACCGCCGCCGATCGGGCCAAGGCCGCCCTGATCGAGACCGAGGCGGCGAAACATGATCAGGAACGGGCCCAGCGGGTGCAGGAATTGATTGAAAAAACATTGGAAAAGGAACTGGCCAAGTTGCCCGCAGAAATTCGCGAGCCCATCCGGGCCGCGCGCAAAGCTGAACCCGCGAAGCGCACGCCGGAGCAGAAACAATTGCTCCAGGAACATCCCAGCGTAAACGTCGATTCCGGATCGCTCTATCTGTATGAACCCACGGCGATGGACGAGTTAAAGAAGTTCGAAGACAAGGCGGCGGCGGTTCGTGCCAACAAGCCAAGCGAGGATTTTATTCGCGCCCTGACCGAAATACCCGGCACCGTGCCGGTCACTTATCTCTTCAATCGCGGCGACCACGCCCAGCCGAAGCAGGCCCTGGCGCCGGGCGGATTGAGCATTCTGGCCACCGCGCAAGCGAGTGAGTTGCCGTCCAAAGACCCGGCGCTGCCCACCACCGGCCGTCGGCTGGCCTTTGCACGAAAGTTGACCGATGGGACTAATCCCTTGACGGCGCGAGTCCTCGTCAACCGGGTCTGGCTGCATCATTTCGGCCAGGGCATCGTCGGCACGCCGGGGGATTTTGGCGCGCTGGGCGAACGCCCCACGCATCCGGATTTGCTCGACTGGCTGGCCAGTGATTTCATGGCGGGCGGCTGGCAACTCAAGCGGCTCCACAAATTGATCATGACCTCGACCGCGTATCGGCAATCGTCCCAGCGTAATCCGAAGCTGGACAAAATTGATCCCGACAACCGGCTTTACGCGCGCGTGTCGGTTCGGCGTTTGGATGCGGAAGTGATTCGCGATTCGATCCTCGCGGTCAGCGGCAAGCTCAATCCCCAGTTGTTCGGCGAGCCCGTGCCGGTGACGGAAGATGAAGTGGGACAGATTGTCCTCGGCATCGAAAAGAAAGACGGCAACGGGGTGCTGGTCAATGACCTCCCCTTGCACGGGCAGGAATTTCGCCGCAGCGTTTACGTGCAGGTGCGCCGCAGCCGTCCGCTGGCCGTGCTCGATACGTTCGACGAGCCGCCGATGGATCCCAATTGCGACCTCCGGCGGGCCTCCACCGTCACTCCGCAGGCGTTGATCCTGATGAACAGCCGTTTCGCGATGGAATTTGCGTCCTATTTTTCCCAACGAGTGGTGCGCGAAGCCGGCCACGACGCGCCACAGCAAATTGCGCGAGCCTGGCGGTTGGCGTTCTCCAAAGAACCTTCCGCCGAGGAGTTGAACCGCGCCCAGGCTTTCCTCGCGCAACAGACCGAACAGTTCAAGGCGAACGCACCGAAGCCCGCCACGCCCCCGACGGGCAAGGAGGCAAAGCCGATGGATCTCCGGCAATTGGCGCTCGCCAATTTTTGTCAGGCCTTGTTGAGCGCCAATGAATTTCTCTATGTCGATTAAACCATGAACCAGCCCGGGAATTTAGATCCGTCTCAGCGCGCTTCGCGCCGCCAATTTCTGGCAACCAACGCGATGGGTTTGGGTTCGGTCGCACTGGCCTGGTTGCTGAACGAGGAGCGGCTGCTGGGCGAGCCGTCGCAGCCCGAACTAAAAAGACCGACCTTCGACCTCAAATCCAAGCCCGCGCATTTCAAGCCGCGCGCCAAGGCAATGATCTCCCTTTTCATGCAGGGTGGCCCCAGCCATCTCGATTTGTTCGACCCCAAGACGGAACTGGAAAAATACGATGGCAAGAAATTTCCCGGCGACATCAAATACGACAATGCGGCGCAGGCCAGTTCCAAAGTTCTGGCCAGCCCCTGGAAATTCAAGAAACACGGCCAGTGCGGCACCGAGATTTCCGAGTTACTGCCCGGCATCGCGGAGATAGTGGATGACATCACGCTCATCCGCTCCACGAAAACTGGTGTGGACAACCACGGGCAATCGCTCTACGCGCTGAACTCCGGACGCTTTCAAGCGGGTCGTCCGACGCTCGGGAGCTGGATCACCTACGGCTTGGGGACGGAGAGTCAGGAGTTGCCCGCCTACGTCGCGCTGCCCGACCCCGCCGGCCTGCCCGTCGTGGGTGTGGAGAACTGGACGAATGGCTGGCTGCCGTCGCTGTTTCAGGGAACCGTCGTGCGTCCGCGGGAACCGCGCATTCTCAATCTCGACGCCCCGGAGCATTTGAAAGGCGCGGCGCAGGGGAAATATTTAGCCTTCCTCGAACAGCTCAACCAACAGCATCTGCGCCAGCATCCCGGCGAGCTGGATTTGGAAGCCCGCATTGCCAGTTACGAGCTGGCCGCGCGCATGCAGACTGTCGCCAAAGAAGCCCTGGACATCTCCCGGGAAAGCGCGGCGACGAAAAAACTCTACGGCATCGATCAGCCCGCCACCCAGGACTACGGCACCCGCTGCCTGATTGCGCGCCGCCTCGTCGAGCGCGGTGTTCGTTTCGTGCAAGTATTCACTCAGACTCAATTTTGGGATCATCACGGCAGCCTCCGCAGCGCCCTGCCCGCCGCCTGTAAGAAAGTGGACCAGCCCGGTGCCGCCCTGGTGACGGATTTGAAAAGCCGCGGATTGCTGGACACCACCATCGTCCATTGGGGCGGCGAAATGGGGCGCCTGCCGGTCATCCAGAACGACACCGGGCCAAACGCAGTCGGCCGCGACCACAACACGTTCGGCTTCAGCATGTGGGTGGCGGGCGGTGGTTTTCGCGCCGGCCTGGCGTACGGGGAGACCGATGAATTCGGCCACAAAGCAGTCAAGGACATCGTCACCCACAGCGATTACCACGCGACACTGCTGCACCTGTTCGGCTTGGACCCGAAGAAACTGGCCTATAAACGAAATGGTCGGGAACAATCGCTCATCGACGATCAAGCCTGCCGCATCGTGACGGATATTTTGGCGAACGCATAGCCAGGTGCTCCGGCGGTTCTTCGGCGGGACGAATCAGCGCGTGCGCTTCCGGTACCGACGCCTCAAACAAGTTCGCCGCCCGCCTTCCACCGGCCCGGACTGCGGCAATGCGAACCGCTTACCTGGGATGGTTTCCGGGGTGCCTTCAGCGCCTTTCAATGCCTGCGAATTCGTGGAATTCGAGGCTCACAACCCCAGCTTCTTAAACCGGGTGTTCACTTCCTTGAAATGGAAGTCGAGGGAACAAAGTTTTTCCAATTCGCCCGGCTGGAAATGTTTGGCCACGGCGGGTTCGGTCTTAAGCTGTTCCACGAAATCGGCGTCGTCCCGGCCGGCGTGTTTCACGGCCCAGGTTCTCATCGCGGCGTCCTGCACCAATTGGTAGGCGGCTTCGCGCGTGAGCCCCTTCTTGATGAGCGCAAGGAGTACGGTCTGGCTGTTCCACATGCCGAGCGAAAGGCCGAGATTCTTCTGCATGTTCGCGGGATAAACCACCAGACCGTCCATCAGGCGCGTCAGCAGCCCGAACATGTAATCGAGCAGCGTGCAGGAGTCGGGGAAAATAATGCGCTCGACGCTGCTGTGGCTGATGTCGCGCTCGTGCCAGAGGGCGACGTTTTCCAGCGCGGCGATGGCGTTGCCGCGGATGACGCGCGCCAGCCCCGTGAGCCGTTCCCAGGTGATGGGATTGCGCTTGTGCGGCATGGCGCTGCTCCCTTTCTGGCCCTTGGTGAACGGTTCTTCGGCTTCGAGCACTTCCGTGCGTTGCAGATGGCGGAATTCCACGGCCCAGCGTTCAATGCTCGCCGCGACCAGAGCCAGGGTCTGCATGAACTCGGCGTGAAGGTCGCGCTGGACCACTTGCGTGGCGATCGGCGCGGGGCGCAGGCCGAGTTGCCGGCACACGTGGGCCTCGACCTTGGGCGAAAGATGCGCATGGGTGCCCACGGCCCCGGAAAGCTTTCCGACCGCCGCGATCTTTCGGGCGCGCTGGAGGCGTTCCAGGGCGCGACCAAACTCGTCGTGCATGAGCGCGAGCTTGAGGCCGAAGGTGGTGGGTTCCCCGTGAATCCCGTGGCTGCGGCCAATGCACGGTGTCCGCCGGTGCTCCTGCGCTCGCCGGGCGATGACAGGCAACAGGTCCCGCACGTCCGCAATCAAAATATCCGCGCTCTGCGTCATCTGCACGGCGAAAGCCGTGTCGCCAATATCGCTGCTGGTGAGGCCGAAATGGAGCCAGCGGCTGGCGGCGTGATTGATCTGCTCGGCGACGGCGGTGGTGAAGCCGATGACGTCGTGGTTCAGCGTCTTCTCCAATTCTTTGGCCCGCTCGGTCAGCGCCTTGGGGTCGGCGAAGCAACGGTCGGCCCCCTTTTTCATCCGGGCGAAATCGGCTGCGGGCACAATGCCTTGTTGAACCAATGCCTCGCTGGCCAGAAGCTCGATCTGCAACCAGATCTTCAGCTTGTTTTCGTCGGTCCAAATCGCCCGCATGGCGGGACGTGAATATCGTTGAATCATGCGCGCGAACAGTAGACCGTCACTGCCCTGGAGTCGAGCGATGAGTGCGGCTCGGGCCGGGCAAAAATGGTAAAGGGACTGCCAAAATCGGACCAGCCAACGCCCGCGGGCAGGCCGTCTAATGCGTGAAGCAGTGAGATCGAGCAACATTATAAAAGCGGTGGGGACGGCGGTTGTGGGGCTTCTGTCGGCGGGTGTCGGCGGCGCGCTGGCGCAGGCGGATTTTCAGGGATCGACGCACATGGTTTCCTTTGAGGAGGACACCATCAATTACAACCAGACCGCCGCGAACGATCCAGTAGCCCGGTTGCAAAAGCGGCTGGAGAAAGGCGAACTCAAGCTCGCCTACGATGAGCGGTTGGGCTTTCTTCCAGCGGTGCTGGCGGCATTAAAGGTGGAGCCCTCCTCCCAAATGCTGGTGTTCTCCAAGACCTCGCTGCAGCGCGAACGCATTTCACCGCAGACACCGCGATCGCTGTTCTTCAATGACAGTGTGTATGTCGGCTTCATTCCCGGCGCGCTACTGCTGGAATTTTCAACCGCCGATGCGAAGTTGGGCGGAGTCTTTTACACGCTGGAGCAAAACGAAGGCACCCCGCCGCGCTTTGTGCGCAACAACCAATGTCTCGAATGCCACGCGTCATCCAAGACCATGGGCGTGCCCGGCCATTTGGTGCGTTCGTTTGCCACCGACACTTTCGGCATCGCGGACTTGAACACCGGTATTTCGCTCGTCAATCACCGCACCCCACTGGCGGAGCGTTGGGGCGGTTGGTATGTCACGGGAACGCACGGATCCCAGACGCACCGGGGCAACCTGGTGGGCAAGGAGGATTTTGCGAAGCAGGAAAAAAAGCCAAACTTTCATGGCAACATGACCAGCCTGGGAAAAATGTTCGACACCACGCGCTACGCCACGCCGCACAGTGACATCGTGGCGTTGATGGTGCTGGAGCATCAGGCGCACATGCAGAATTTTCTCACGCGCCTGAACTACGAGGCCATGCTGGGGCTCAAGCAATACGGCCACCTCAACTACACCAAGAGCATCACCGAGTCCTTCCTGAAGTATCTGCTGTTCGTCGAGGAAGCGCCGTTGGCCAGCCCCGTGCAGGGCACGTCGGGGTTCGCGAAAGATTTCGAGCAAAGCGGCCCGCGCGACGCGCACGGGCGTTCGTTGCGCCAGTTCGATTTGCGCACGCGCCTGTTCAAATATCCGTGCAGCTACCTGATTTACTCGGACGTGTTCGACGGACTGCCGGCACCAATGAAGGAGAAAATTTATCTCCAACTGGGAGAGATCCTGGCCGGCCGCAGCACCCATCCGGATTTCCAAAAAATCCCGGCGGAAACCCGCCTGGCCATTCGGGAAATTCTCATCGCGACCAAAACCGATTTGCCGGCGAGTTGGAAGCAAGCCGACTGAGCCTTGACCATTCTGTTCAAGCACGGAGGAACACGGATGCTCCCACTGTGCCGCCCCTGCTCCCCGCGTGGCCCGAGCGGCGTGCCGGGGTCTTCAAATTCGGGGCTCCCCAATGCTTGCCTGACTTGGAATTTTAGATCGCATCCCCGTCCTGCCTGCCTTAGTTTCTTAGCGCATGCGCAAGACACTTTCCCATCCCGTCTCGCTGGCGTTCGCCGCCTTTGCCTTCATTTTATCCGTCCCGGCCGCTGATCCCAACCGTCAACCCACCCCGGAGTGGATCTGGGCGGCGCCGGAGTCGAAGGACAACGAGGTCGCTTACTTCCGCAAAGCCTTTGAAGCACGGCCTGGTGTGCTCAAAGCCATCCTCCTCGGCGCCTGCGACAACCAAATGACCGTGTTCCTCAACGGCCAGTGCGTCGCCGAAATCGAAAATTACGATCGCGCCGCCAGCGTGCTGGTGTCGGTTCTGAATGGCGCTTAGATAAGGCCTAATACTTTCTTGCCAAGACGTTTGCGTCGAGGAGGATTTTTTACCGTCGCAAACAAAACCCGACGG
>JAYTXL010000278.1:0-2812 GCA_043742955.1 Verrucomicrobiota bacterium
GGCACCGTTGTTTCCGGCTTTAGCCCGAAAGCGATGAAGGGTTCGAGCGCATGAATGGGCTTATGCCGCCGCCTGTTTCTTGGGGGCGAAATCAGCGCAACGCTTTGAACCGGGGAACATCTTGTGCGGATTGCAACGCTGATCCGGGTCAAACACCCGCCGCAAAGTGCGCATCGCGGCCAGATCATCCGGGTTGAATTGCTTGGCCATGAAGTCAATTTTCTCGACGCCAATGCCGTGTTCCCCGCTCACACTGCCGCCTAGCTCAAGGCATTTTTCCAAAATCTCATTCCCCGCCTCAATGGCTCGCCGCACCTGGGCCGGATCGCGTTCATCGTAGAGAATCAGGGGATGGATGTTGCCGTCTCCGGCGTGGAAGACGTTGGGGATGCGCAGGCCATATTTTGCGCTGCACCCGCGGATGAACCGCATGATCTCCGGCAACCGCGAACGCGGCACCACTCCGTCCTGGGTCAAAAAGTTCGGACTCAGCCGGCCAATCGCGCCAAAGGCCCGCTTCCGGCATTTCCACAGATCGGCCCGCTCCTGATCCGTCTGCGCCAGGCGAACTTCCCGCGCGCGGTTTTTCCGACATAATTCCATCACCTGCGCCGCCTGGGTTTCCAATCCCGCCGCCAGGCCGTCCAGTTCGACGATGAGCACCGCACCGGCATCGAGCGGAAAACCAAAATGATACGTGGCTTCCACCGCCTGCACGATGAGTTGATCCATCATTTCCAAAGCGCCGGGGAGGATGCCGGCCGCAATAATGTCGCTGACGGTCTGGCTAGCGTCATCCACACTTTCAAACACGCCGAGCATGGTCTGGTAAGCTTGGGGCGCGCGCACCAACCGCACCAACACCCGCGTCACAATGCCAAACATGCCTTCGCTGCCAATCGCCGCGCCGCGCAAATCGTAGCCCGCCACGTCCTCGCCGCCGGCGGGCGTGGTGCCGAGCCAGACGATTTCGCCGTCGGGCAACACCATTTCAAACCCGAGAATATGATTGGTGGTGACGCCGTATTTGAGGGTGTGTGGCCCGCCGGAATTGGTGCCGACATTGCCGCCAATGGTGCAGGCGGGCTGGCTGGAGGGATCGGGCGCGTACAGCAGACCGCGCGCTTTCACGGCCTTGGTAATGGAGGCATTGACGACGCCTGCCTCGAGGAGCGCGCGGCGATTGCGATAATCAATTTCCAGAATCGTCGTCATGCGCGTGAGGGCAATCATCACGCCCCCCGTGACGGCGAGCACGGTCCCGCTCAAGCTGGTGCCCGCGCCGCGCGGGATGATGGGGAGCTTGTGGTGGGTGCAAACTTTGGCGACGGCGGCGACCTCGGCGGTGGTGCGCGGCAACACGACGACATTCGGCAAACTTTTTTCGATCGTGTAAGCGTCGCATTCGTAAACCAGCAGTTCCTGGTCGCCGGTGACGACGTTCGCTGCACCAACAATGGCGCACAAGGCATCCACCACGACCGGACTGATGCTGTTTGTTGCGACTGGCACCACGCGAAATTAGGTCATCCCCCGAAGCCTGTCGAGCCGGCAGGCGATCGCATCCCCGGACCGCGGCTGTGTCCCGCCCGCGGGATCAGCCACCACCGCATCGCCATAAGCAGGCATGGAATGAGCAGCGATTGCGCCCCTCCCACTCGATGCGTTCCGGCTGGTCAGGGACGACACAGCCGCGGTCCGGGGACAGCCTTGATACCAACTCCCAGTGATGATCGGTGGAACGGTCGCGCGGTCGTGCGGCCTCAGCGAGGCCGTAGTGGCACGGGCGTCTCGCCCGTGAGTTTCTGGTGGGCGACCGCGCGGTACTGTCGGAAACACACGGGCGGGACGCCCGTGCCACTACGGCCTCGCTGAGGCCGCACGACCGCGCGACCATTCTACCGATCATCACTGGGAGTTGGTATTGATCAGAGCCGACTCACGTCGGCTGCTACCTTTATCGGGTTCCTACATGTGGGCCGGCTGGCATCGCAAGCACCCACATTTACGCCTTTAGCGAGTTGGGTTTGAACGCGATAGCGTCTTGGACTGCGGGCGCTGCTGCGCCGCTTTGTGTTGCGTGAGCCATGGAACTTAGACTACACGGGGGAGGAAACCACGCCTGCCGAAAAGCGGCGGAGCACCGCCCGCAGTCCAAAACCTAAGCCCAATGCCTGTAAGGAATTGCTGCGATTATTGTGTTGTTGATTATCAACAACTTAAGACTTGTACTTTTGCGCTGATGCCTCTAATAGAATTGAGAGGCGAACAAAATCTCGATTCATCGGTGTCGATTTTCAATCAAAATTCGATCAGTTGATGTGCCCCAAACAACTCGAAAAAATCATCGAGGATTTTGGTCCACAGAAGCGCCGGCCTCCACAATTTCCTCTGCGCAAATTGGTCTCCAGCCTGGTCTTTCACAGTGTTCAGGGCTCTAGCACCTTTGCCGCCAACGTGAAGCATTTGACCGGTGACCAGATCTCCGATTCCGCCCTTTCTCAGCGACGCGATGAAACTCCCACATCAACTGGAGACCGCGCCCGCCCGGTTGTATTTTTCAGCGCCCGTGCGGAAAGCTCACTCCAAAACAGGAATTAGATTCAACCCGCAGCGGCGACCCGACGCAGGTAGTCGTAGGCGAACAACCCCGAGGAATGGCCATCACCCCAGACGGGTTGGATGGCGTAACCACCCACATTGGTAATCCGCGTGAGTTGAAACGCCGAGGGGGCCAGCGGCCGGTCCGGGTTCTTGTAGAGGTTGCCCAGGATATCCACCTCGCCCTTACATCCGGCACAGGGACACGCCC
>JAYTXL010000279.1:0-7853 GCA_043742955.1 Verrucomicrobiota bacterium
GCGGCCGCGGAAGCCCCGGATGGTGGCGGTGAAGCGGATAATCCGCACGGTGATCTCTGCGGGCAGGCCAGCCCACTGGGTGGCGGAGAGAATCGCGGATGGCTGATCGCCTTGGGTCCACCCGAAGAGCCCGTCGCCTTTAGCCAGGAGTTTGGCTTGGCGGAAGTCCACCTTGCGTTTCTGGTGCAGGCGCGCCACTACATCCACGCCCTGCTGCGGCAGGCTGGCCAGGGTGGTGTATTCCCCATAGGCGCGATCGCCCAGCAGGATGTCGCCCGGCTTGAGTTGCTCCCAGAGGTGGCGCAGCAGGCGCAAGTCATGGTGATGCAGACTGCCCAAGACCACGTTGAGAATGGCTCCGCTGGCCAGGGAGAGGAGCGCCGCAAACTTCAGGACCGGAAAACCACAGCCCGGCTTTTGCGGGCAAGTGTCAGTTCTCACTATTGACACAGATTGGTGCCGCTGACAGGATGCGGCCGTGCCCCGCAAATTCCGTCTCCAAAATCCCGGTGCAATGAACCGCGGGACCGCCGGGAGGACATTTTTCTCGATTCGGTGGACCGTCGGCGTTTCCTGGGCACGCTGGCGGGTGTGTGCCGGAAAACCGACTGGCAGGTCCATGCTTATTGTCTGATGAGCAATCATTTCCATCTCGTCATTGAAACTCCTCAGCCCAATCCCTTCCTTGGTTAACCGGGATCAGCCTTCGCTGGGTTATGGCCGAGAGCCGGCGCCACGAGAGGGGCAAGGTGTTTGGGTGTTCAGTCTGATGTAGGTGAGCTTTCACTTTGTTCGTTGCCGAGAAGCTGATTGGTTGGCATGTACAGTTCAATATAAATTAGACTCGCAAATCTCCCGCAGTGCGGTTCTATTTGTTACGCAGGCATTGCGCTGTGCAAAAACACCAGCCGCGCTCATTTACTGGCGCGGCTTTTGATTTTTTCAAAGTCGATGCCTGGAGGAGAGCGGGCTCAGCGACGGCCGATCGACTGGAACAATGAACTGGATATTGGAGCTACAGCGTACTCAGACCGTGGCGCACACGGTGCTCGTGTTGTCGGTGGTCACGGTGCTCGGCCTGGCGCTCGGCCAGATCCGGTTTCGCGGCCTGGGCCTGGGAATTTCCGGTGCCTTGCTCGCGGGAATTCTGCTGGGGCACCGGGGCATCAATATTGGCCCCGAGACGCTGGCGTTCATTCAAGACTTTGGCCTGATCCTCTTCGTCTTTACCATCGGTTTGCAGGTGGGTCCCGGATTTGTGAGTTCGCTACGCGCCAACGGACTTCGATTAAATCTGCTCGCGGCGGCGGTGGTATTCATTGGGGTGGCAACGACTTTGGCCGTCAGTTGGGTGTTCCGAATCGACCTGGCGGCGGCCGTGGGCCTGTTCGCCGGTGCTACCACCAACACGCCGGCGCTGGGGGCCGCACAGCAGGCGTTGAAGTCCCTGCCGAATCTGTCCGTGGAGCGATATGATCTGCCGGCGTTAGGCTATGCGGCCACCTATCCGTTTGGGGTGTTGGGCATCATCCTGGCCATGGTTTTGGTGCGTGCTTTTTTCCGGATCGACCCAACCGTGGAAGCCGACCGCTTTCAGCAACAGGAAATGGCAGGTCATGAGCCGCTGGTGCGGATGAATCTGGTGGTGGAAAATTCCAACCTCAACGGGGTGCTGGTGCGCGATTTGCCCGGGCGGCACGAAATGGGGGTCGTGGTTTCGCGCATCCTGTTCGCCGGAGAAACCGATGTTCAAACGGCGCAAGGAGACACCTTGGTGCATGAAAATGACACGATCCTGGCGGTCGGCACCCGGGCGAATCTCGACAAATTTCGCCAGATTGTCGGGCACGAAAGCGGGGAGAATCTCCGGGAATTGCCCGGATTGGTGACCTCCCGCCGCGTGGTGGTTACCCGCACGGATGTCATCGGGAAAAAAATCCGCGACCTGGGCTTCAACGAGCTTTACGGCGTCTCGGTGACCCGCTTGACGCGCGGGGATTTGGAGATTACGGCATCCTCCCATGTGCAGCTTAAATTCGGCGACCTGCTGCAGGTGGTTGGATCCGAGCCGGCGATCGCACAGGCGGCGCAGGCGGTGGGGAACTCCGTCAAGGAACTCAATCAAACCGATCTCCTACCGCTGTTCCTGGGCATCGGGCTGGGAGTGTTGGCCGGATTGTATCCCATCAATGTTGCCGGCATGCCGGTGCCTTTGCGATTGGGATTGGCGGGTGGCCCGTTGCTGGTGGCGATCCTGCTGAGTCGAATTGGGCGAATCGGCCCGATCGTTTGGTATATGCCAATCAATGTGAACATTGCCCTCCGCAATCTGGGGATCGCACTGTTCCTCGGCTGCGTTGGGTTGAAGGCTGGGCAACACTTTTTCGAAACCTTGCTGAGCGGGCAGGGAGTCGTGTGGGTGGTTGCCGGTGCTTTTATCACGCTGGTGCCGTTGCTCACCGTCGGGGTGTTTTCCCGGCGCGTCTTGAAGATGAATTTCATGAATGTGTGCGGCTTGCTCTCCGGCAGCATGACCGATCCGCCTGCGCTCGCCTTTGCGAATGCCATCAGCAACTCCGAGGCACCTTCCATCGCCTACGCCACGGTTTACCCGCTCACCATGCTCCTGCGGATCATAGTCGCCCAGCTGCTGATTTTATTCTTTTGCCGCTGAACCCCGGAGACTGCAACGGGGCCGCTCCGCTGCACTGGCGGGGGCTGAGAATCGAGATCCCCGGACGGCTTGTTGAGCTGGCGGTCCAGCCGGGTTTAGGTGGTGGAAAACGAACCCGATAAACGCAGTGATGCCGGGGAACGCAGCGAGTATCAAGCGGCTGGCTTCACTGAAATTGTGCTGGGGTTGCGGTCATTGTCGCCGTGGGCGAGCAAGAGCCAGCTGCTGAATGCCACACCCAAACCGGAATACGAGCGGGCCTATGCGAACTGGGTGCAAGCGGTCGTGGAACGCTACGATGGCGACGGCAAGGGCGACCTGCCGGGCTTGAAGCAGCCCGTGCGCTATTTCGAGATTGGCGTGGAATTCTCATCCTACGAGCCCGACCCGGTGGCCGATTACCTGCGGATGCTGGAAATCGCGCATCACGCGGTGAAAGCCGCATCAAGCAACGCTCTCGTATTGCACGCCGCGTTTCTCACGACGACTGCCTTCCAGAACCGCCCCACGCCTGGAGAATATGACCGCGCTTTCGCCGCGATGGACCAGCGCATCGCCCACCACAGCTTGGCGGAGCTGCGGAAAATCCTCGACCGGCCGGATCTGTTCGATGGCCTAAATGTGCACGCGTTGGGGGAACCGCGGGAGATTGAAGACCTTGTCGCCTGGCTAAAATGGGAGTCACGGCAGCGTGGCTATTCCAAGCCCATAATCATTTCCGACACCGCGCCGACGCCCTTCATCGCGTGGGGACGGGCGGATAAGGCCGACGGGCCGATGCAATTTCTTGGTCTGATTATTCCTCCTGCAACCGAGGCGGATCGACCACGCCTGGCGGGACATTTTTCCCTGCTGATCGAGGAAGACCCAGCCACGGTTCAGTGGACCCGCGGATTGGTCGCTGCGGACATGGCCAAGAAAATTGTCATTGCTGCCGAGCAGGGCGTGGCGTTCATTAATGCGGCCTTCACGGAGGATTTGCCCTTGTTCAAGAAGCCGGCGCGGGCGGGCGCGGGCAATAGCGCCTGGGCCGGAATGGTGAAGACGGAGTTGCGCTTCGGCAAAGCCCAACCCGTGCTGGTGGAGCGCTATCCGAGCTTTTTTGCCCTGGCGCAACTGCAGCGGCACTTGAAGGGATATGAGACCATCGAACGAATTGACACAGGCGACGCCGCGGTGCGTTGGTATCGGTTGATTTGGAGGAATCGACGGGAGATTTGGATCGGCTGGCTGGATTCTAACACCTTGCAGCTACCCGGCGACGTGGTGCCGGCGCGCACGGTTGAAATAGCGCTGGGGGAGGGTGGTGCCGCGGGTTGCGGTCGAGAAGTTGGTGACCACCTATCAGAAAAGTGAACCGGTTGGGGAATACGTGTGGACGCGGGAGGGGCGCGTCAGGCTGACGCTGACCCCGGTGCCAATTTTTGTACGGCCGGCGGGTTGACGCGGCCGGCCGCAGTCAGGCCAGCGCCGTCATTATCACTTCTTCTTGAATATATCGCCGATGCCCTTGGTGGTCTTCTCCAAGGTGGCTCCGGTGGTTTTGCCGACGTTTTTGACTGCCTCCGTAGCTCCCTTGGCGAGGTTGGCCACCGCATCCGTGGCCGCTTTGGTGCTGCCGGAGACGATTTCCTTGAAGACCTTTTCGGCCAACTCCGCCGGGGTTATGCCGCTGGCGTCGGTGCCTAAATTCTGGAGATGAATATCAGGCAGCGGGACGGTCACCGCCTTGCCGCCCAGCATGGTCATGCTCAGGTTGATCTTGCCGCCGGTGATTGAAAAATCGTCCACCTAGATTTTCTTGCCAGCGCCTGGCTCGTTTTTCTTGGTGGCCTCCGGCGAGCCCCCCAGGGCGGCGGCGGACGCCTGTATGTTTTCCAGAATCTTGCTCAGGTTGTTGCCGCTCAAACTGCCTTCAAACGTGATTTCCGGCGCCTGCACGTTAATGGAATGCACTACGATTTTATCCGAGAGGATTGAGCCCGCCTTAATCGCAAGACGGACCGATCCCACCTTGATGGCCGCCGGGGTTTTGAATCCTTCCGGGTTGCCCAGAAATAGACCCTGCAGTTCCCCCTGACCGGAGAGCAGCGAGATGTTGGCCCCGTCGATTTTCGTTTCCACTTTGGTCACTTTAGGGCCGACGGTGTCGACGCCCTTTTTGACGATCGAGCCGAGGAAGAAAGCGACTCCCAGCACGACGAGAATCAGCAGCACGGCCAGAACCAAAATCAGGCGGATAATATTCTTTTTCATAAAGACAAGATGGAATGACGGCGGGGCCTGGTAAAGCTGAAAATGTTCGTCACCGGGCGGGGGCTTCGCCGGGCGAAAAGGGGCAACGCGGGGAGGGAACTTTCGGAGGTATGGCCGTGGATCATTTGTGCTTTTGACTTTCCGGGGTTGGCTTCATACTTCGGTCATGTCGTTGACGGTAGCTTTTCTGGGTGTTTTATTTTTCGCAGCCGCGAGTTTCTTCTTCGCGCTGGCGGAATCCGCCCTCTTCTCCTTGGGCAAGTGGCGGGCGTGCCAGTTGGCCGAGCGTTCACCGGAACCCGGCGGCCGGGTGGTGCGCTTGCTCGAGGACTCCCAGGATTTGCTGGCGACCCTGGCCCTTGGCAACACCTTTGCCAACGCGGCGTTGATTGCCATCACCGTGGGGATTGCCCTGGATGGGCGTCATTGGTCGCTGGGGTTCACGGTGGCGGCATTGCTCGTTTTAATCCTGATCGGTTGCGAAGTGGTGCCCAAGACCCTCGCGGTGCGCATGCCCGAGCGGTGGGCCGTGCGGGTGGCGCGGCCGATATCATTTCTGATGAAATTCACCCGACCGCTGCGGCAGATCGCGCAGCGGCTTAATGCCACGATCCTGCAGGCCGTCAAGCGGCATTCGCCCGCGCCCCAAACCACGCTCACCGACGAGGAATATCACGAACTCCTGGAATTGGCATTTCAGCAGGGAACGCTGGCGCGTTCGGAAAAGGAGATTATTCTGCAAATCGTCAGCCTGGATCGGCGAACGGCCCGGGAAGTCATGAAGCCACGCGCGCGCATGGCGTGCATCGCTGATGACCTTACGGTGGACGAAATGATCGCGGCGGCGCGGCTATTTAAACACCGGCGGCTGCCGATTTACGACGAAACCCCGGACACGATTGTCGGGGTGTTGAACACGCGGGCCCTGCTGCTCGATCCGCACATCGACCTAGCGGACGCCATTGAATTTCCATCCTTCGTACCGGAGAGCATGAATCTCCTCCAATTGCTCAAGAGTTTGCAGCGCCGGCAGCGGGGCCTGGCCATCGTGCTCGACGAATTTGGCGGCACGGCCGGCGTGGTGACCCTGGAGGACATTCTGGAGGAAGTCGTGGGCGAAATCCGCAGCGAGTCCGAGGCGGAAGGGTTCGTGATGGAGAAACTTGGTTCGGGCCGCTGGCGCCTGAAAGGCACGATGCGGCTCGATGATTTCCGGCGTGAGTATCCCGAACTGGGCGAAATTCCGGGTGTGGAAACCATGGGTGGCTTGCTGGCTGCGCGGTTGGACGTGGTGCCGGCGGCGGGCGAGTCGGCGGTGGTTCGTGGGTTGAAGCTGACGGCGCACGTGGTGGATGAGCGGCGCGTGCGGGAAGTGCTGGTCGAAAAGGTTTCCAGCCCGAGGTTTCTGGGTTCAAGCACGTGAACGCCTCGCTGCTTATCTGTGTGCTGGCTGTCTGCCTGGCGATGTCGTTTCTGATGTCGGGAATGGAGGCGGGCGTATTTGCCTTGAGCCGGCTGCGGATCCGGCACCTCATGCGCCGGGGCCAGCGGCAGGCGGAAATATTGCACCGTTTTCTGGAACGCCCGGAAAATTTTCTCTGGACCATCATGGTGGGCAATACGCTGGCGAACTTTGCCAGCGTGGGCCTGCTGGTGTACGTCCTGCATGGCTGGTTTGATCAGCAGCCGGCGCTTTGCGTCGCACTTTTCCTGGGGCTGGTTTTTCTCTTTTATGCCGCGTGCGATCTGTTGCCCAAGATGTTGTTTCAGCAGTATCCGAACCGCCTGTGCCTCGCGCTGGCGCGGCCGTTTCAATGGTTGCATTTCGCCCTCGCCCCGCTCGTTGGCATCGTGACGCATCTGGCCGACGACCTGTTGCGGTGGACCGGCGGGCGGGTCTTCACCGGTCATCTTTTTGCCAACCGGGACGAGCTGCGTCTGGTCATGCAGGAGTCGGCCCGGGGATTTTCTTCCGAGGAACGCATAATGATCAACCGGGTTCTCGATTTACAAAACCTCACCGTGCGCCAGATCACCACCCCCATGGAGAAGGTGGTGGGGGCAGCCACGATCACGCCGATGTCCCGGGTGCTGGAGTTGTGTCGTGAGAAAAATCTCACCCGCCTGCCGGTCTGGCGTGACGAAGCGGGACGGAAACGCGTGGTCGGGATCGTAAGCTTGAAGACCCTGCTCTATATCGGCGACGTGGATCCGGCCAAGCCGGCGGGTGACTATCTGAAACCGGCTCTCTATTTGGACGAGGATTTGCGCTTTGAAGAGGCGCTGCGCCGGATGCAAAAGAGCGGTGACCGACTCGCGATCGTGCTGAGCCGTGACCAGCGCGAGTTGGGGATCGTCTGTTTGCAGGACATCCTCAAGGTGATGTTCGGGGAGGTGAGCCTGTGAGTACCCCGCCTGGTTTTGAGGGGGCCGACCTGCTGAAGATTGCGGGTCTGTTTTTGCTGGTCCTGCTGAATGCATTTTTCGTGGCCGCGGAGCTGGCGATGGTGAAAATTCGCGAGACCCAGCTCGATACGCTGATCGCCAAAGGGGACCGTCGCGCCCGACTCGCCCGCAGCATCCTCGCGAACATTGACGGCTACATCAGCGCCACCCAATTGGGTATCACCCTGGCAAGTTTGGGCCTGGGTATCATGGCGGAGCCGGTTTTTCATGCCCTGCTCGATCCGGTGTTCAATGGCTTAAAAATCGAGTCAGAATCGGTGCAGAAAACGACCGCCATGCTCGTCGGTTTCTTCGTGAACACCTTTTTGCTTGTGGTCGTGGGCGAGTTGGTCCCGAAGACCATGGCCATTCGCCGGACCCTGCCGATGGCCCTGTGGACGGCCCGGCCGCTCATCTGGTTCCACCGGCTTACCTATCCGTTCATCTGGGTGCTCCACCACTCCGCGCAGTGGCTGTT
>JAYTXL010000280.1:0-1520 GCA_043742955.1 Verrucomicrobiota bacterium
GCAGCGCGGCGACGGTGAAGATTTGCGGATAAAGTCTTTCGTAATACCACAGCTTGGCGAAATAGAAGCCGATGGGCGCGGGCTGTGTCCACGTGCGATCCTCAACGCGACGGATAAGCCACTCGGTGCCACGGTTCACGGCTGATTGAAGATCTTTCTGTGGTGGATCACTCATGCCACGCAAGCCGGAAAGGGCTTCCAAGGCCCGCGCGGTTTCATCCACGGAGGAGGAGCCACCCGGAAAGCCGCTCCAACCACCATCGCTGCTTTGCGCGGCGAGCAGCCAGCGGGCGGCACGGGCAATCATCGGTTCGATGTCCGTGGTGTTTTCGGACGCAGAGGCGATCAACGCCAGGAGCACCCGGGCGGTGCCGTAGGTTGGATTCTCTTCCTGCGGCTCGTGTTGATTGCCAAACCAAAGCGGCACCCATGAACCGTCGGAACTCTGGGTTCCTTGCAGATACCGAAGAGCGCGAGTCCGGCCAAGTCGAATACGATTCTGAATTTGTTCCGGCATTTCATCCCGCCAAGCCAGCCAAGCGCGCAAGACATGCGCGGTGAGATCCGGGCCGCTGCGGTCGAAGGGCAGGTTCGTCCAACCACGACAAAACGTGGGGATGCCACCATCGGAGTTTTGTAAATCGAGCAACCACTTCACTCCCGCGATGGCCGCCTCACAAATCGAATTGTAGCGGCGGTCTGTGACCGTCGTTCCTGCACCCACAGGAGTCCGGCGGTCACAGACCGCCGCTACAGTTACGGAAAGGGTTTTCAACGCGAGCAGTGCGCCGGCCGTGTCGTCCGCATCCGGCACGCCGCCGGGCAAATCGGTCCACGCCCAGCCACCGGGCGCGGCGTTGGTGTAGGGATGCACGGTCCGGTATTGTTGCGCGAGCAACCAGTCGAGGATGCGCTGACCTTCTCCGTCGCTCATCACCTCGCGGATGCTGGGGCCAAGCGCATTGACGGCGAGGGTCGTGACCCAGGTGGCGAGGTTGGTGTCAATCGGCCAACTGCCGTCGGGACGAACGGATTGGAGCAAGAATTCCACCCCTTTGAGTGCGACCAGATGCTCGGCATTGCCACTACCCGCGAGACTCATCGTGACGAAGCTCGTCAGCGGGGTGGCTTCGAGAAAGCCGCCGCTGGACGGCTGGATGTTGCTTAGAACGCGCAGCGTTTTTGCGCGCGCCAGATTTCGCGCCAGCCGCGTGATGGGATTGCGCGTGGGCAGATGATGATGCCTTACTTGACCGATGGCTATGAGCGCCGGCAAGGCGTAACTCACTACCGGCAGGCGGAGCGCGGCAAAGAATTTCTGCGGAAACGCCGCCAGTTCAAAGGGCAATTGAAAAACGCGGGCCCAAGCCTCTTTCCCTTCGCCGAGACGGCCGGACAATGCGCACATCGTGAGAATCGGGACGGAGAAAGTACGGTCCTGGCCGTAACGCGTGATGATCGCATCGGCAAGTTTATCCGAGGTGGAACCACCGGCGTATTGATGCAGCCATTGCCCGGCC
>JAYTXL010000281.1:0-3308 GCA_043742955.1 Verrucomicrobiota bacterium
CTCGTTTACGTAACGGAGCGCCTCAAGAAAAACTGGTTCCATCTCTACATGCGGCAACCGTCGCGCTTTCATCCCACCGTAATCATGCCCACATATTGGCCGGACGGCGAGGCCACGCTCAAGAACATTCTCGGCGGCGACGCCGCGCAGCAAATCGAAGCGCTGTGGGTCTATCTTGAAGACGGCGTCCGCGTCAAAAAGCCGATCGGGTTGTCCCGCCAATCCAGCGAACTGCGCGTCGGTGACGTGACTGAAATTTGCCGGGGCCAGGGACCCGTGGGCTATCGCGGGATCGCCGTCGGCTATCCCGAACGCATCAGTCTCGCGTTCGATTCCGAAGAGATGGCGCTGCGCGAACTTTGGAAGGGCGAGTTCGCGAATGTCGATTTGGGTTCATTCCACCCGCGCGGAACGGAGCGCATTTCATTCCCGCGCGGCATACCGTTTGAACGTTTGAAATCGCTCGATGACAACTGGCCTTACAAAGGGAAAACAAACTATTTGTTTCCGCAGGATCATGGGTACCAGTTTCGCGGCTATCATTTGGACGCCGCGCGGCGGCCGACGTTTCACTATCAATATGGCGACATCGCCGTGGCGGATTTTTTCGAGGATGTCAAAGACCAGGATGGCAAGGCGTATTTCAAGCGCACGCTGATTTTCGAAGCGCCCGCCGGGCAAGCGCCCTTTTATTTCCGCGCGGCCACGGGCAAAAAAATCACCGCGCAGTCAGAACGCATTTTCGGAATCGACCCGCTGCAACTGCGCATCGCCAGCGATCACAAAGGCATTGTGCGGGACGGCAACCCAGCCGAGGTCTTGGTTCCCCTGACTTTGCCCAAAGGGCGCTCGACTTTGACTCTGGAGTACCAATGGTAATCACCCGATTCCTGCCGGCATTGCTTGTTTTGGCTCTGGCACAAAGACTTCTCGCCGGCGAAGACCTTGGTGCCATGTGGGGCAGCGCCAAGGAAGAGGCGAAATACTATCCCATCGTCGACATACCGATTCCCCCCCAGATACCCATGCGCCCAGGCGGTTTGGAAATCCTTCCGGACGGACGGCTGGCGGTGGGCACCCGGCGGGGCGACATTTATTTCATCAAGGGCGCGTTCGAGTCCCCGCCCGTTCCGGAGTATCACCTGTTTGCAAGCGGCCAGGACGAAATTTTCTCGCTCGCGTGGAAAGACGGAGCAATGACGGCCATCAGTTTCGGCGAAGTCACGCGCATCAGCGATACTGACGGCGATGGCGTGGCCGACGATTACGACACGCTGACAAACAACTGGGGGTATGCCGAGGGTCATGAGTTCGCCTTTGGATCCAAGCACGATCCGGAAGGCAATATCTGGGTGGCGCTCGGTCTGAGCGGATCGTACGAATCGCACAATCTCTTTAGAGGCTGGGCCGTCAAAGTGACTCCCGGCGGAAAAATGATTCCAGTATGCAGCGGACTGCGCAGTCCCGCAGGCGTGGCTCCGAATGCCGAGGGCGTGATGTTCGTCATCGAGAGCCAGGGGCCCTGGAACGGATGCTGCTCGCTGAAACAGCTCAAAGAAGGGGCGTTCCTGGGGCATCCGGCGAGTTACAATTGGTACCCCTTCGCTCCCAATATTAAAGCCCCCGAGGTCAAACCGAACAGTAATTCGCGCATGGGCATTGAAAAGAAACGGGTGAAGGAACTGGTGCCTCCAGCGGTGCGCTTCCCGTATATCAAAATGGGCCGCTCGATATCCGGTTTCCGGCTCAATCGAAGTGGCGGCAAATTCGGTCCTTTCGACAATCAATTTTTTCTGGGCGACTACACGCTCAGCATTCTCATGCGCGCGACGACCGAGCAGGTCAACGGAGTGTGGCAGGGCGCCTGTTATCCGTTCCGCGAGGGACTGGCCACGGGAATCATGAATGTGGAGTTTTCGCCCAAGGGGCAACTGATCGCCGGAGGGTTTACCACGAACAGCCAGTGGCCCGTGCGCGGCACGGAACCTTTTGCGCTCCAGCGCATCGACTGGAATGGCATCGTGCCCTTCGAGATCAAGGAAATCAAGATCAAGAAGGACGGCTTTCTAATCACCTTCACCAAGCCCGTCGACAAACAAGCCGCCGCCGATGCCGGACTTTACAACATCACCACCTATACGCACATTTACCAGGCCAGCTACGGCAGTCCCGAGGTGGACCAGACGACGGCCCGCGTGACCCAGGCCGTGCCCTCGGAGGACGGAATGTCGGTGATGGTGCGGGTGGAGCAGATCGTCGAAGACCACATCCACGATTTCGATCTCGCGAAGATGATATCACAAGACGGCCAGCATCTCGTTCACAACAAAGCGTATTATACTGTTAACGAAATACCAAAAAACTAGGGTACATCCGCGACCATGCCAAAATTACTTCAGAGGTTGAGCTGTTCGATCGTCCTCGTTGCGTCTTGCTGCGCTGGCCCGTCCTATTCCGCAGACGAACCGCAATGGCTGAGCTACCCTGGTGGCGAAGGGCCCGGCAAAGGCAAACACATCGTGCTGATTGCCGCCGATCAGGAATACCGCAGCGAACAATCGATGCCGATGATGGCGAAAATACTCAGCACGCATCACGGCTTCGACTGTACCGTGCTGTTCGCGGTCAACGAGCAGGGCGAAGTCGATCCGACCCTGCCGGTTTATCCTGAGAAAGGCAAGGAATTCAAGCAGCACCACATTCCGGGTCTCGAGCAACTTGCCACGGCCGATCTGGTCATTTTCTTTCCCCGGCTGCTGACACTGCCGATGTCGGAACGGGAGCTCATTGTGAAGTATATCGATTCAGGCAAGCCCGTCATCTCGTTGCGGACGGGAAACCACGGCTTTCACGCGGCGCTGCCCTACAAGATCAACGGCAAGAACGTGGATTGGGGCAATGATATTCTGGGCGGATCGTTCATGGAGCATCATGGCCGCTGGCACGCCGATTCCACACGCGGCACGCTCGTTCCAGAACAGCAGGATCATCCCATTCTGACGGGCGTGAGCGACATCTGGGGGAACTCGGACGTTTACCGCACTTACAAAAAAGGCGGGAGTTTGCCGGCGGGCTGCACCGCCCTGGTGTGGGGCCAGCCGCTCATGGGTCGAAAACATGACGATGCGCCGAATCCGAAATTGGAGCCGCTGCCGGTCGCGTGGTTCAAGAACTGGACGACCAGCGATGGCAAAATTGCCCGCGTGTTTCAATCGACCATGGGCAGCGGCAATGACCTTGAATGCGCAGGCTTGCGCCGGCTGATAATCAACGCGGCGTATTGGTGCATGGGCCTGGAAGCGGCCATC
>JAYTXL010000282.1:0-7268 GCA_043742955.1 Verrucomicrobiota bacterium
GGGTGACCACGCGATGCGCATCTCCGTAAAGGATTCCAAGGGCAAAGTTCTCCAACAGGCCCGGACAACGCTGCATGTGGCGCCCCGCACCGCGGGTGAAAATCGCAACGTGCGTCTGCTCATTGTCGGCGACAGCCTCACCCACGCTTCCGCGTATCCGAATGAAATCGCGCGCCGCCTCAGTGAACCCGGCAATCCGAAATGGGTTCTGCTGGGCAGTCACAAGCCTGCCGGAGTGATGCCGGGCGTGGCCCATGAAGGTTACGGCGGCTGGACGTGGGCTGCGTTTCTCACCCGGTTTGATCCGTCGCCACCCCATCCGACCGGCAACACCCCCGCACCCAAGCGCACCAGCCCGTTTGTCTACGCCGACGCAAATGGGAAGGGCGTGCTCGACATCCCCCGCTATTTTCGCGAGCACTGCGACAACCAACCACCGGATGCCGTCCTGTTTCTGTTGGGCATCAACGACTGTTTCGGGGCCAAACCTGATGATCGAACGGCGATGGACCAGACCATTGACGCGACGCTGGACAACGCTGAAAAATTATTGGCGGCGTTTCGGCAGGCCACCCCGAAAGCCGTCTTCGCCATCGGGCTCACCCCGCCGCCGAACTCGCGCGAGGAAGGATTCTTTGCCAATTACAAGGGACAATATCATCGCTGGGGCTGGAAGCGCATCCAGCACCGGCTCGTGCAACGCATGTTGGAACGCTTCGGAAAACGGGAAAGCGAAGGCATTCAACTCGTGCCCACCGAATTGAACCTCGATCCCATCGATGGCTACCCCGTCAACAACGGCGTGCATCCCAATGGCGAAGGTTACGCGCAGCTCGGGACAAGTTTCTATGCGTGGTTGAAGGCGTGGGTAAAGTAGTCGGCGGCACAGCACAGGACTCGACTAACACCGCGAAGTGACACCAGCAACGTTACCAACGACGGTTGGTAGTCTGTGAAGGGTAGGTGATGACGTGAGCGGTCTCCAATTTCTGTTTCTGAAACCGAGGAGCATTGTCTCCGAACTCAGGTGAGCACGAGGCTCGCCGGTTACCCCGCTTTGTCAAACTGCGAAGTTGAATTCAGGCGGGGCGGACCATGCGCGCGCCAGCGTCTTGGTCTGCGGTCGCTGCTGCACCGCTTTTCGGGTAGGCGTGTTTTTTCCAGCAGGATGGCTCTCATTCCATCGTGCGCGCAACAAAGCGGCGCCGCAGCAACCGCAGTCCAAAACGCTACCGCGCGAAACAGGGTGCCTCGTGTTTCCGTCAGCGAAAGTCTACGCCGCACTACCTTTCTCCACCCAATAGCTCATTTGACATGATGGTCAGTCAACTCCATGAGTGCATCCAGTCGTCGATTCGTTCCGTAGGCGTGAAACTCGATGAGGCAAAGCAAAACCACGATAAAGTAAGGCGAGAATTGCCTCATTATCACGGAGTCGAATCCGCCAAACCCGTAAAGGACAACGGCGACGACGCCCATCAGGAGCGGAACGAGGTGGAAGCCGCGATATCCCCGTGCCTGCTCGATGAGCCTCAATCGTCTGAGAACTCGCTGCGCCTCGATGCTGTCAAGGGTCTCCTGCTGCTCTGGGGTGAGCTTCGCAATTTGGTCTTTGGTGAGTGTAGCCATAACAATTCGCGGAGGTTTCGTTTAACTGTGTATTGAAAGTCGATTGGGATTGAGAATTGTCCTTGGAGTCATGTGGGCATCAATGTCGCCTTTTGCCCCGCTTTGTCAAACGGCGAAGTTGAATTCAGGCGGGGCGGACAATGCGCGCGGCAGCGTCTTGGACTTCGCGAATATCCTACGCCCCTTTCCCAGCCGGTCCGCTGGGCACCGCGCCCGCCATGGCGTGCATCAGTTCGGCCTTCGTGATTTCGCCGCGTGGAAACTCGGCAAGCACCCTGCCCTTCGCGAGCACGATCACGCGATCAGCCAGACCCAGTATTTCCTCGGCCTCGCTCGAGGTCAGCAAAATCGTCATTCCCTGCATCGCGAGTTCTTGGCACAGCCCGTAGATCTCCCATTTCGCACCGACATCGACGCCGCGGGTCGGATCATTGAGAATTAAAATGGCCGGACCCGTTGCCAGCCATTTGGCCAAAAGCACTTTCTGTTGATTGCCTCCACTGAGTTGAATAACATTTTGATCCTGGTTATCAGCCGTGATGCCCAGCCGGCTGACGTACTGCCCGGTGGTGATCCGGACCGCCCGATGGTCGATCAATCCCAGTCGGCCCAGCAATTGGTCCAGCACCAACAAAGTTGCATTGCGGGCAATGGACCAATCCATCATCAAACCCTGTTCGCGGCGGCTCTCGGGAATCATCGCCCAGCCATTGCGGATCGCCGCGCCGGGCTTCCTGGGTTGCTGCAATCTGCCCTCGACCACAATCTGACCGCCCGTCAGGCGGTCAAGACCAAAGAGCACCCGGAACAATTCGTCCACACCGGCGCCTTCGATCCCCGCAAATCCTACGATCTCGCCCTTCCGCGCCGTGAAGCTGATCGGCCCCAACCGAGGCGATCGGCAAAGAGCGCGCACCTCCAACCGAACCGCGCCGGGCGTTGCTTCTGCTGGCCGCGTGGGAAAATTATTATCCAACGGTCGTCCAATCATGGCCGCGATGATCTGAGGCATCGTCGTCTCGCTGGCAACGTGGGTACCCTGATAGCGGCCGTCGCGCAGGACCGTGATGCGGTCCGCGATGGCGAACACCTCCTCCAGCCGGTGCGAAACATAAATCATCGTAATGCCCCGCGACCGCAGCCGGTGGATGATCGAGAACAGGCGTTGCGATTCGCTTTCGTTCAAGGCCGAATTGGGCTCGTCCAGGATGATGATGCCCGACTGTTGTTCGAGCGTGCGGGCGATTTCGACCAGCTGCTTTTCAGCGATGGTGAGTGGGCCGACCAGTGCTTCGGGAGCGAGCTGCACCTCCAGTTCCGCCAGCACGCGCCGCGTGGCCTCGTGCATGGCGAGGCGTTGGACCCGGCCCCAGCGACCGGTTAATTCGCGGTTGGCGAAAATGTTGGCCGCCACCGTGCGGTGCGGAAACAAATTGAGCTCTTGAAAGACAATGCTGATTCCGTGACGACGGGCTTCACGGGGATTTTTCAACCTCACTGGCCGGCCTTCCAGCCGGATCTCTCCCGCGTCCGGTTCGTAAACCCCGGCGAGCAATTTCATCAGCGTGGATTTGCCCGCCCCGTTTTCGCCGACGACGGCGTGGATTTCGCCCCGCCGGATTTCAAAGCTCACCGCCTCGAGGGCCGTCACGCCACCAAAGCGTTTCGTGACGCGATTCAGTTGGATGAAAGGGACGTCAGCCATGATCGCTGCCGAGCTCAGGGCTTGGATTGCGGCATTGGTTTGGCGACGGCTTTCAAATCAGAAAAAAGTTTGGCCACGTAGTCCGCATACCATTCCCGCTGTTTCTTCTCGTCGGTTTCGCGGCCGTAGATCGACTCGACATTCTCCTTGGTAACCACCTCCGTGCCGATGTCGATCCAGCCTGGCGGCAGCGGTTGTTTGTCGCGCAAGTGCCGCGCCAAAGCCACGACCGGCAGATAACCTTGCAGGTAGGGATGCTGGCCAACGACGACCTGGATGGTGCCAGCCTTGACCGCGTCGAGGGTTTCGCGGCCGAGGTCGTAGCCCGCGACGAGCCATTGGCCTTTCGTGCGAATTTTCAGCCGCGCCAAATTCGGCAAGTCCATCGAACAAAGTCCGACGATGGCCACCATGGCGGGATTAGCCCCGGCCAGATTCTCCCACGCGCCGTAGTTGGCCGTGTTCTCGGTGTTGACGTCAAAGGGTTCGCTGATCTGGAATTTCGTGCCGGCCATGCCCTGCTTGAAGCCCTGGTAACGCTCGACCAACACCCCGACGCCGGGCGCGCACATCCCGACGATGATCCGGCCTTCGTGGCGATTTTGGGCGGCCAGGAATTTGCGCAGCTCCGTCGCCAGGATCACACCGCTCCCAAATTCGTCCTGACCGAACCAGGTCGTGGCCGTCGATTTTGGGCTGGTGACATTGGCGGTGAGCACCGGGATGCCGGCCTCGGTCGCCTGGCGAATCGGCGTGACCCATACCTCTCCGGGCATCGGCACGACCACCAGTCCATTCACGTGTTTTTGGGTCATGCCTTCGAACATGGCGATGGCGTCGGCGGTCGAAAATCCGGCGGGCCCGACCACATTAACCGACACGCTTTCGGCCAGGGCCGCGTCCTCCGCACCTTGTTTGATGACCTGCGTGAAATCATTCAAGCCATGCAACACATAACCGATTTTCGGCTTGTCGGTGGGTTTGAGTGTAGCGCCATCGGGCGTTTTTTCTTTGCAACCAAATACGAATGAGAGGGCCAGGATGAGGGAAAGTCTCCAGAGGGTGGCTCGCAGCTCGCCACCCTGGACTGCTCGGCGCAATCCCTTTATGGCGCATCCCAGTCTCTTGAGGGAGGGCATGGTGAATCGACCGTTGGGTCGGCGGTTCCGCGTTGTCCTCCTCGCCTTAATCCTCTCCCCCAAGGGGGCGAGGAAATCGGACGCGGGGTGCGCGAGCGTTGCCGCCGCGTTCGTACGGCCTTGTTTCCGGCTCCCTCGCCCCCACTGGGGGAGAGGGTTGGGGTGAGGGGGAACGGCCGGACCCTCGGAACCAGCACGCAAGTCACCAGGAGGCATCCATTCCTTTGGGATTGAGATGTCCATTGTCTCTGGATCCGTACTTTTCATTTATTTTCCTTCGGTTTTCTTTGCCAATCCCCCGATGGCCACGGCGGCAATAATCACAACGCCGGTCACCACTGCCCCCCAATACGCGGAGAATTCCAGCAGCACGAGGCCATTGCGGATGACTGCGATCAGCAGCGCGCCCAAAATTCCGCCCACCACCGAACCGCTGCCGCCGGCGAGGGCGGTGCCACCGATCACCGCTGAGGCGATCACGTAGAGTTCGTATCCCTGCCCAGTGGTGGGGCTGCCCGATTGAAGAAACGCCAGTTCCATGATGCCGGCGATGCTGGCCACCAAGCCCATGATCGTCATCGCGGCAATGCGATAACGGGCAATAGGGATTCCAGAATAGCGCGCCGCCTGCGCGTTGCTGCCGATCGCCTGCGCCCGCCAACCGAACGCCGTGTGGTTCAACACCCCATGCCCCACCAGACCGGCGATGAGCATCAGCCACACACCGGTGGGCACACCCAGCACCGTGCCGCTGCCGAGATCGAAGAGCAGGTTGTCCTTGGGAAAATTGCCGATGGGCGTCGACTTGGACCAGACGAGCGCCAGGCCGCGAAAAATGCTCATCGTGCCCAGCGTCACGATGATCGTCGGAATCCGCAGCAACACCCCGAGGACGCCGTTCAACAAGCCGCACGTCGCGCCGCTCGCCAAACCCGCGAGCACGGCCAGCGGCATTGGCATCCCTTCGCGCAACGCGACGGCCGTGATAATATTGACCAGCGTCAGAATGGCGCCGACCGAAAGATCGATCTCCCCCATTGACAGCAGCAGGACCATGCCGACCGACAGGATGCCATAACTGGAGGCCTGGCGGGCGACCTGCAACAGATTTGCGGGCCGCACAAACTGGTCACCCGTGGCCAGCCACAACAAGCAGCACACACTCAGCAGCGCCACGATGACACCGATCTCGTCGATCTTCCGCAGCCGCTGCCAGACCGAACCGGGTTGGTTAAGCGTTTGGTCGCGCATGATGCCAGGAAGTCAGTCGCGGTGTCCGCTGCGCACTAAGCACGCCAGGGTTGGGTGCCGGAAGCATCATCCCAACTGGGGATGGGAGCCTGCAGGCCGCCTTCGATCCAAAGAAACCGGCCATTGGTGGCGTCCGCTTCAGCGCTCACCAGGCGGAGCACGAGGTCGGCCGCCTTCTGCGGATTATCGCCGCCGGTCTGTTCCACCCAGCGCACCCACTGGCGATACGCCTCCGCTTCCGGCCCGAGCAACTCGGCTTCGGCACGGATCGCGGCCCACATCTCCGTCTTCACGTCGCCTGGGTGCAGCACATTGGCGGTCACACCCGTCCCAGCCAATTCAGCGGCGAGATGGCGGGTGAACTGGTTGAGCGCCACCTTGCTCGTGGCGTACGCGCTGTTGAGCGGCCCCGGCGGATGCAGCGCGGCGGCCGAGGTGAAATTAATGATCCGGCCCCAGCGATTTTGGATCATGCCGCCAACAAACGCGCGCGCGGTCAAATAAGGGCCCCATAAATTAACGGCGATGGTGTCCATCCAGCGTTGCGGGTCGCTGTCTTTGATGAGCTGGATCGGGCCGAAAACTCCCGCGGCATTTACGAGAATCGAGACCAAACCAAATCGCTGCTCCACCGCCTGCTTCAATTCCTCCACGGCCCCGGGCCGGCTGATATCGGCGGGCAGTGCGTGCCCCACGCCTCCGGCCTGTTGGATCCTCTGCGCGGTTTCGAGCACTTGTTCCCGGCTGCGGGCCACGGCCACGACGCTGGCTCCGTGCGCTGCCAATTGGAGCGCCACCTCCCGGCCCAGGCCCCGACCCGCCCCGGTGATCACGGCGACCCTGCCTTTCAAGGAATGATTCACTTCGACTTCGATTTCGCTTTCCGTTTCGGCTGGCCCGCGGTCGTTTCCAAATGGAAAATCTCGTGCAGCGGCCCGGCATCAACCTTGCCATCTGCCCGAAATTGCATGAGCGGTTCCATGCACTTGGCCCATTCGTCATGGATTTTGGAGCTCCACAATTTATCCCAACCTTTCTGATCGTAAATCTCAGAGTAAAGAAACAGCTGCAGGTCATCCCGAAACGTGGTGATTTGCGCAATGCCGCACTTCTCAATCTCGCGGACCAGCTTCGGCCAGATGTTGTCGTGATAGTGCTTGTACTGGGCGAACGAGCCCGGCTTCAATCGCAGCGTAAAAGCACGGCGAATCACCCGGGATTTCTTTTTGCTCGGTCTGGCGGTTTTCACTATGATCCTTTCGCTGGAGGTTCAACGGAGCACGACGGCCTTTTTTCCCTTGGTGGGCAGGTCGAGGAGATAAATCTGGTTCACCGTCTTGAAACGCGCGTGGTCGGTGAATTCCCACACGACGCGTTTGTCGCGGGTGACTTCAAAGGCCTGCGGTTGCTTGCCCATGAAATTACCGGGAAGATAATTGCAGACGAGGGTGTTTCCGTTCGGCAAACGTTGGCAGCCGGCCGGCAGCCGCAACGGATTGCCCGGAACCTCGTTCACGCCGAGCTCCCACACGACTTTCAAGCTG
>JAYTXL010000283.1:0-11720 GCA_043742955.1 Verrucomicrobiota bacterium
CTGAATCCACGCCTGCTGTTTGGGCGTGCCCAATCCCACCCAGATGAAATCAGGCGAGAGCCGGTTGATTTCAGCGACCACATTCTCGTCGTCCGCGCCAGCCAGCACGCCATCGGTGCCGCAGCGGCCATGAAAAGCGCCGACGATTTTCACCGCCGGATTCCAGCCCGCCACCGCCGCGCGCAAGCGATCGCCACACTCAGTCGATCCGCCCAGCAGATAATGCGTCCCGGGCGAGGGCGTCGCCGTCATCAGGCGGCGCATGAATTCTGGACCATACACCCGGTCGGACAAACCGGCTCCTTGCCGATTCAGGCACCACACCAACGGCATGCCGTCCGGCAGAAAGTAGTCAAACTCACCCGTCATCGACCTAAAAATAGGATCATGCCGCCGCAAGGTCACGATGTGCGTGTTCGCAAATTCCACGGCGGTGACGCGCGGCTGTTGCGCCAGCCTCTGACAGTGGGCCATCATTCCGACGTAATCGGTCGCCTGCAACGCCGTGCCCAGCACAACGTGGGCGCACCGCTCCAAACCGGGTTGATCAGCCATTGTCTTGATGGATTCCCTCATCAGGAAAGTGCATTCTAACAAACTCGTCCACCCGCGACCCACTCCTGCTTCGCTAAAGCCCACCCAACCGTTCAGCCCGGGAAAACAAGTGCCAGCATAACACAACCCGCACCGACAGGGCCAGCCCTCAATCCACTTGATCGGGATGACGGGTTAAAGCCAGCAGCAGGAAACCACAATTAACTGTTCCCCCGAAATACCATCGGCTACCGTCCCGTGGTGGTTGCTTGGATCGCTGACAATTCCAATCCCGCTTCGCTGGCCAGCCGAATGCGCCGCCGACGGATGCGCTTGTTCCACCGGCTGCTGGCACCCTTTCCTGAACCCGTAACGTTGCTGGATGTGGGCGGCACCACCAGCTTTTGGGAAATGTGTTTGCCCGAATTGCCCAAACGGGTTCGGCTCACCCTGTTAAACCTCACCACCGTCTCCACCGGCCGCCTGCCCGATACCGTTTCCGTCGCCGGAGATGCGCGCCGCATGGGCGACTTCGCGGATCAATCTTTTCAAGTTTGCTTTTCCAATTCGGTGATCGAACATGTCGGCACCCTCGCCGATCAGCGCGCCATGGCCCTGGAAATTGAACGGGTTGCCTGCTCTTATTTTGTCCAGACCCCCAACCGCTATTTCCCGATCGAACCTCATTTCCTGTTTCCCGGATGGCAGTTTTTACCCCGGATTTTAAGAACGGTTCTGCACCAAACGTTTAACCTCGGCTGGATGCCCCGACAACCCGACCGTCGGCTCGCCCAAGCGGAGGTTGAACAAATTCAACTTTTGAATTTGACCGATATGAAACGCCTTTTTCCCGGTGCGCAAATCCACCGCGAATATTTTGGGCCGCTCACCAAATCCTGGATTGCCTGCCGCCCAGCAACCCAATGAAAATGCGCCGCCACGCTTGGCAACAGCGTGATTTCGACTCTCCCCCAAGGAAGCACTCCGTCGGTATTTGCCACGAAACATTGTCCTGAGTCACGGGCCAGGATCCCGCTGGATGCAGGGAAGGAACGGCGCACTCATCTCAGAATCTCCCAAGCCCCTGAGTGTTCGAGCGGTTTCATAAAAACGGTGGCCGAGTTCCGAAGGCCGGCCGGAAAATCCCGCGAGGTTTTGGACGGCGGCGTGGTTCAACCATGCCCAACGCTCGCGCCGGCTGTTGAATTTCTAAAACCGCTCCAGCCCAAGGGTTTCGCCAATCTGCTCACGGTGGTGGGAGACCGAGCTTCACCACATACCAATCGTGTTGGCCGTGCGCGACTTTGACCGTTAAGGCGGCGTGACCCATCACTTCGCCGCCGTGGCGGCTCAACCATTGTTCGATGGTCTGCCGATGATTCTGGGCCAGACCAAAGGCACCAACGACAATATAATTCACTCCCAGCCGACGCGCGGGAAAGCCAGATCAACAAGTACCCGCTCATTCGCTGAGCGTCACAATCACCGGTGCCCAGGAAACGTGTTGCACCACTCGCTGCCAGCGCGTGCTTGCGTCCGGCACCCATGTGTGGGCGGTATTCTCCAAACGCACTTTGCGTCCCGGCGCTCTGCGTTCCCAATCACTCAACGTCCGTTCATAACTTCGGTAGTAATCGAATTGGGTAAGAATCAATCGCTGCGGCTTGAGCTGTTCGAGCATCTGTGCCTCCGTCGACCCCGCTTTGCGCGGCCCAATCCAGTCCGCATGCACCAGATTCAGCCGTCCCAGCCGGATTGCGTCGTACAGATACGCCGACGAAATAATTATTTTCCTGTTCGATCCTTGCATCGGGACGAGTTCGTGGCGCACCCGCGTGAGCGCATCGCCATAACCCACATCCGCCGCACAATGCAGTCCGATCGTCGTCATCCCGATCGCGCGCGACGACGCTAACACCGCCAGCGCCAGCACCAGCACATAAACAAGGCGTGTCGACCGCGGGAACAAAGCAATCTGCCAAGCGATCATGCCCGCCGCCAGCACCGGATGCGGATACGCCGTAAGTAGCATATAGTTAGGCCCTACGAAACATTGAGACGCCAGGAACATCGCCGCACCGCCGGCGACCAAGCCGATGGTGGTCACGAACATCGGCGCCGGCGGCGACAGCGTTTCCTGTTTCCGCGACCGACCAATGGCCCACGGCAGCCACGCCAATCCCACGAGGTAAAGCGGCGCTCCCCGCGCCGCCTTGAGCAATCCCAGCAGATCCGGCCAGCGCAACCCGCCGATCGAGGGCGTTTGCCGGCCATTTTCCAGAAACCCGGCCCACGCCACCGGGGCCAGCGTGGCAATCCCAAACACCAACACCCCGAAGAGCGCCGTCGTCGCGGCGAAGATCCACAGTGGGAATCGGCTTTTCGCCAACCACGCCGCCGCCAGATATCCAAAGAACAGCACGGCGTAATAAAACGCCCCCACGACGGGTGCGGTGAACAGCGCGCCTTCCAGCAGCAAGACCATCCCGACGCGCAGCCTCGATGATCCCGTCGACTCCCGGAGGTCTTTAACAAAG
This sequence comes from Verrucomicrobiota bacterium, assembly GCA_043742955.1. Classification (GTDB taxonomy): domain Bacteria; phylum Verrucomicrobiota; class Verrucomicrobiia; order Limisphaerales; family JAYTXL01; genus JAYTXL01. Next base: position 3,072 of record JAYTXL010000283.1, read on the forward strand.
CACCACAGCGCCGCGAGGCCGAACACGTGCCCCAAAGCGTCCGGTCGATCGTGAAACGTAATGCTCATCAGGAACAGCATCCCCAATCCGGATGCGATGGCGGGGACCTTCATGGCCCGGAGAATCGCCAGCAGCAAGGCCGCCGCCCCGGAGAACAGAAACAGATGCAGCACCATGGCCGTCTTCGCAGACGTTCCAAACGCGGCCATCCAGGGAAGTAACACCGCCTGATAGAGCGGCGGATAAGCACTGAACACCTGGTGCGCCGAAATCGGGAACGTTTCCATCAGCGTTGGGTTCACATACCGGCCATAGAGCAGCCAGTTGATCACCGGTCCGTCAAAATAGAATGCGTCGTTGGCCGGAATCGGCTGCACCGCGACCAGCAAGATTACGAGCTTCCACGCCAGGATTGCCAAAACCACGGCGGAAACCTTGCGGTAGTTTTCAGACGACCTTGAATTGGAGCGTGCTGCCGACGGGTCGGGTTGGCTATGAAGAGTTGGCGTTTTCACACGAAATTGTAACTGTCGCTCACCGCATCACCTCACGATAAACCCCCAACGTTTCAGCGGCGCACCTCCGCCATGAAAATCGGCGCGCCTGCTCATGCCCAGCGTGGATTAATTCCGGGCGCATTCCCGTTTCCTTGAGCAACCGCTCCATCGCCCTGGTGTAGGATTCGGGATTCTGTTCGGCGTACAACACGGCTTCGCCTCCAACTTCCGGCAGACTCGCCACCCGCGAACAAATCACGGGACACCCCAGGGCCATCGCCTCGGCCACCGGCAGGCCAAAGCCTTCGTATTTGCTGGGAAATACCAGCGCCAGGGCGCGGCGGTAAAGATACACCAATACCGCATCGGATTGGCGACCGAGATAAATCCAATCCTCCGGCGGAACCCCCTCGGTTGACACTCCCTCCCAGCGCGCCCCGACAATGACCAGCGGGGGTAACGCCCGCCCCTGCGCGCGACCCAGTTCATAGGCCGCTTTGAGTAAAACCAGGTTTTTCACCGGCTCTAACGAACCAACAAAGAGAAAAAACTCGGAGGGAATCGCGCCCCCGGACGCTTGTTCCGTCGGGACCGGTTCGTCCCTGTGGAAATCGCAGCCGTTGGAAACGATGTCAATCCGGCCGGCGGGCAAGCCCAGCAACTGCATGGCCTCGTCTGCGGTAAACTGGCTGATGCAAATCACCCGGTCGGCCTGCAGAATCCGGCGGGCGCCCCTTTTTCCCGACCACCGTTGCCAGGTCCGGAATCGCTCCGGATATCGCCAACAGGCCAGATCATGCAGCGTGACAACGTGCCGAACGCCGTGCGGCGGATCCATAAACAACCCCCCGGTGGAATGCAATAAATCGGCCGCCATCGCCTGAACCAGGCGGGGTGCAGCCCACCGCGCCCAAATGAATTCTCGATAAAATGTCCGGACCGCCCGGTGCGGCTGTTGATATGAAAAACTCTCCACCGCCCAAGCCAACGGAAAAACGTGTGCGTCCGGAGCATTCACCCGGTGCAGCCCCCGAACCAAGCCACGAAGGTACCGGGCCACGCCCGCTTGGGTCGTATATAGCCCATTGGTATCTAGCGCGACTCGCATCACAAAAAGGACTACCCACCCACCGCCACGGTGTCCGCGAGGATCGGCCGGATTCGTGCCCCCCCGGTTCGCGCTGCGGCAGCCTTCTTCACGCCGCCGTTAATGCAAATACTGAGCCCGACCGTTCCCGTGAAGAGCATCAGATCACCGTCGAATTGACCGTAAAAAACCAGAAAGAAGATTAGCCGGCCGATGAAGTAGGACAGCAGAAAGTTGTTGATCTTCATCAGCGATTTGTCGCCGTAACGGCAGTTGGACCGCAGCACTCGCAAGGAGTTCCCACAGAAAATTGCAAAGGCCAGCGTCCCAAAAATGCCGAACGGGATGAGCATCGTCAACGGCCCGCTGTGGTAATTGCCGTTGATCAGGGTCGTCTCATAAGAACTGTAAAAACCCCTCCGTTGCGCCTCTTGCGTCAGCAGCATGTCGGTTCCGCTGAAGGTGAAACCCTTGCCCAGCCAGAAATACTTTGGTACGTCCGGCAACACGGTTTTCCAGATTTGGAACCGCCAATCCAACGTCCCGGCCGCATCCTGTTTCGCCATGGGATGGACGTCGATGGGGAGAAAACTCAGGCTCCGCTGCACCGAGAGAGGCAGGCGATCCACATAGGCGATGAGCAGCGAACCGGTAAGCACAAACCCCACCAGCAAAAATGGCAATAGCCGGCTGCGGAGCAATCCTTCAAAGTAGAACTGGCAGGCAAACAGGATGAAAAACAGAATGATGGATGAACGATAGCCGCCCAGCAACCCCACCGCGAACAGACCCACAAAGCAGAACAATCGCCACGGTTTTTGCCACTCGAAAATCCCGCGAATACTGTAACGCAACAGCATATAGCTGCCGCCCGCCTGCGCCAGCACGGTCAGCCCCGTAAATCGCATGAGCGTGGACTGCGTGTTTGCCTGTTGACCGGCCACATCCGACGAAAACAGCGCGTACAAAAAATAAAAACTCGGCCCGCCGACGTAAATAATGTCGCTGAACACCGCCGTCATCCCGGACAGAAAAAAGAACCCGGCATACAGGGTCGCCCGTCGCGGCGGAATCGGTTGCGCCACCAGGGCAAAATAGCCAACCACCGCCCCGATCACCCCCAGGTACCGCTTGGCCCCCCAGCTCTCCGAACCAAAGGCGCGCCCCCCCATGCCGCCGGTGAAAATAATAGTCACCACCACCACCACCAGCAGAAAAATCAGGGGCCACTCGACTGCCGGGACGCGTAGGAATGAACTCCGCTTTTTCAAGGTGTGAGCCAGCACTGAAACGAACAAACTCAGGCTCGCCAGCACCGTCCACAATGCCGGTTGACCCGGTAGAAAAAAGAATATCAAGGAGGCGTTCCAGCAAAAAATCAGCAACGTATGGTGCCAGCGCATCAGCAGGGGAAAGCCCAGCACCGCGAAAACCAATCCCACCAAACCAAAACTGCTCATGGAAAGCGGCACGGACAGCGCATACCCCAGCATCACGGCGAGCAGGGCGCAGGCACCGTAGATCAGCACGGAGCGGGACAAGCCGGATTCAGTGACCATGACTGAGGATACTTGAGTAGAGTTCCCGATATTCTGCAACCATTTTTGGGAGCGAAAACTCCTCCCCGATGCGCCGCCGGGCAAAATCTCCCGCCAACCGAACCGCCGGGGGATTGGCCAGCAAACCAGCCAAAATGCGCGCCGCCTGAACCCAGTCCCCCGGCTCAAACAGCCAACCCGTCCGGCCTTCCTCGACTATTTCCGCAACGCCCCCCACCCGTGCCGCGAGGGATGGAACCCCCAACTGGCCGGCTTCCAGCAAGACGGTCGGCAAGGGGTCGAATTCATTTGACGGCACCAGCAAAATGTCCACGGCGGAGAGAAAACTTCGCGGGTTATCCACCCACCCGCACCATTTCACCCGCCGCCACCAAGGTGCCTGACCATACTGCTGGCGCAACTCGGCCAGCAACCGTTCTCCCGGCGCTCCTTGTGGACCACCCGCCACGTTGAGTTCCCAGGGCAACGTCGTAATCCGGGCCAGTTCATCCAAAATCGCGAACAATCCTCGCATGCCTTTGCGCTCGGAAAACACCCCCAGAAATCCCAGCCGGCACCCCGGGGTCAAAGTTCCATCGCGAAGATCGGAGAGTTCGGGCAGGCCATTGTGCACCACCGCCAGCTTCCCCGCCGGATATCCCGCCCCAATACAGGCCGCGCGAACCGCCTCGGAAACACAAGCCACCCGACCCAGCCCGATCACCGCACTCCCGCGCATCAGGCGCCGACGCGCGGGTGTAATAAAGCTGGCCTCCGGGTGATCGTGCAAGGTGCCAATCGCCGGGCGCTGGGCCAGGAAACCAACGAGCGCGCTTAATTCCCAGTCGCGCGCCGCCCAGCCATGCACCAGGTCAAAAGGAAATTGTCGGCGGAGACGAAGCAGGGCGCGCGCTTGCTGGAAAAGCCGCACCCCGGAGAAGCTCCCACTGTCACTGATCGGCACGCAGGATATCCCGGCCGGAAGCAGATCCATCACCCGGCTTCCCTGAACCGCTGCCACGGTAAACACATCCTCTCCCCCCTGTGTCCCGGACAAATAATACCCGAGGACTCGTTCCGCACCTCCAAAATACCTGACCTCATTGTGAATGAGTAAGACTCTCATCTAATTTAATTCAAACCAGCGGATGAGCCTTCGGAAGGAAGGGTTCTAGCGAGCAGCCAACCGGCCTGAACCCATGCCCGTCTTCCCTTTGAAACTCCACTCCCGTCCGCCTTAATTGTGTGATTTCGCCGTTCATCGATGCCATCCCCATGCCGTAAACACGATTTGAACCCGATCGAAAGATCCCGGCCGTCCCCGTTGCGCCGGGGATTCAGTTTTGCGACCGTGCCGGGCAATTCTGCTGCCGCTTTGATTCCTGTCAGCCTAGGCGCGCCCCCAACCTCAAACAAGCCCGAACTGGCCGACCTTGACCCAGCAACTGTTCAAAGCTGCTCAATCCCTGTCCGGTGCACTCCCGGTTGCCAGTCGTTGGGCTTCCCCTTCCGCACTGAACTGACGCCCCACCGGCACAATTTGGTTTGCCTTGGACGCCGTTTGGCCTAGGTTCCCGCTGATCTATGAATTCCATTTCCCGACGCCACTTTCTAAAACTTTCCGGCGGCGCCAGCCTGGCCGGCGCTGCCTGGGGCCTGCATTGTTCCCATCCTCCCGCCGGAGCCGCGGAGGCCTTCACGCGGACGGGCAAATCGCGCCTGCAACTGAGCATGGCCGCCTACTCGTTCCGCCAATATTTCAAGGACTCCAGCCACCCGCGCGAAACGGAAACGGACCCCACCAAACGCATTGACCTCTTTGATTTCATCGACTATTGCGCGGAGCATGGCTGCGCGGGCACGGAACTTACTGCGTATTATTTTCCGAAGGAAGCGAACACCGACTATTTCATCCGCATCAAACGCCACGCCTTCCTGCGCGGCATCGCCATCAGCGGCACGTCGGTGGGCAACAACTTCGCGCTGCCCAAGGGCGAGCAACTCGACAAACAAATCGCCGATGTGAAGCGCTGGATCGATTACGCGGCCGTGATGGGCGCACCGCATATTCGGGTCTTCGCCGGCTCGGCCAGGGGAATCAGTGATGCTGAGGCGCGCAAAATGTGCAGCGGCGCGCTGGAGGAGTGCTGTGATTACGCCGGCACGAAGGGCATTTTTCTTGGCCTGGAAAATCACGGCGGAATCGTCGCCGAACCGGAAGGCTTGCTCGAAATCGTGCGCGCGGTCAAAAGCCCTTGGATCGGCATCAATCTGGACACCGGCAACTTTCACACCGAGGACCCGTACACCGACCTGGGCAAGATCGCACCCTATGCGGTCAATGTGCAGTTGAAAGTCGAAATCAAGCGAAAGGGCCAGAAAGAGAACGAACCCGCCGACCTGCCGCGCGTGGTCAAGATTCTACGCGATGCCAATTACCAGGGTTTCGTGGCGCTCGAATACGAGGCGAAGCCCGACCCATGGGAGGCGGTGCCGCCGGTGCTGAAACAGATGAAGCAATTATTTACCGCCTGAACGGAACGGCGTACCGATGCTTTCCCCAAATTCTAATCCGAATGTAAAATTGGAGCGGCCAGCCGGGCTGATTACCAGATGGCTGGCTGCGGTCGCCCGGCTTTTCCCGGTGGTGCTGCTCACCCGCCGCCGCATTGCGCTCGCACTGACCGTGGCGATTATTGCGGACGGGATTCAGTTTATCCTGGGACCGGTCGGCTGGGCCGGGTTGGATCAAGCCGTGGATGTCGTCGCCATGCTGGTCACCATCCGCCTGCTCGGATTTCACATGCTGTTGCTGCCGACCTTCGTGGTCGAATTTATTCCGGTGGCGGACATGCTGCCCACGTGGACCGGATGCGTGGCGGTTGTGGTCGCGCTGCGCAAACGGGAGCAGAGTTTCACCCCCACTGCGGTACCACCCCAAATCCCAACCGGTCGTGCCCCTTGACTTTCAACTGCCGCCCGAAGCCCCTCGCTGCCTGAATGAAATCGATTAACCTTCGCATTAACTTTTGCCTTTTGTTCGGAATCCTCGGGCTGGCCCACTCCGTCTCCGCGCTTGAACCGATCACGAACAACTTCAAATTCGCAGACTTCCTGATCGTCCCGCTGCGCTTTCATTTGCTGTCGGCCCAAGACGCGCCGCTCCTCGCCACCACCCTCACCGAGAACGACATCACGCGCATTCTCGGGAAGATGAACCGGATCTGGGCTCAAGCCGGTGTGCATTTCTACCGCGAGTCGCTGGTAACGGAGGAGGCCGAGAAACAGGAACTTTACCGCGAGCCTGCAAAAATGGACAGCCTCCAATGGGTTCTGGAGCTGCGACCGACGGCAACGCCAAATGCGCGGTGTTTCAACCTTTATTACCTGAAGGAAATGAACGTCAACGGGGTTTATTTTTCCGAGGCCATTTTCGTGAAGGACACCGCGTCGCTGCGCAAAGTGGAAGGCGGGATTGACGAACCCTTGCCCCGCGTCAGCGCGCATGAGCTGGGCCATGCCTTCGGCTTGCCCCATCGCCAGAACGTCACCAACTTGATGGCGTCAGGCACGACGGGCACGGCGCTCAACGCGGAGGAAATCGCGCGGGCCCGGGCGGCCGCCCAAAAGCTTGACTGGATTGAACCAGCGCCCGGGGTTTTACTGAGGGCTGATGCGCTCCACCGCGCAAAACAGACCAAGGCGGCTCGGGTCCTTTACGAACGGCTGGCTTTGCTCCCTTTGAAAGGTGAGTTGGTGGAACGGGCGCGGAAACGGACGGGGCACTGACGGGAAATCACTAATTGCAGTGCCCCCTCAGCCCTGAGTATGCTGACCATTCTCAAATGAAAAAAATGATACTTTGGGCGCTGGTTCTGGCGCTCGTGGGCAGCGGCGGTTATTGGGCCTGGACGAAATATCCAGACAAGATTGCTTTTTGGAAATCCGCCACCGCCACCAGTGCCGTCAAAAAAACCGGCCCGCCCGCCACCGCCATCGTCGTGACCCGCGACATCAACTTCGCCGTCACGGCCGCCGGCGACATCGGCCCCGTAGACACCGTCTCGGTACGGCCGGAAGTGGGTGGCTTGATTGCCAAGCTCACCCTTGACATCGGGGACAAGGTTAAGAAAGGAGACATCCTCTTTGAGCTGGATGACAAGGACCTGCAAACGGAGAAATCCTCGCGCAAAACCGAGATTAGCGGCGCCAAACTGGCCGTCGAAACCCAGAATATTCAGCTCGAAAAATCGAAGCTCAATTTCAACCGGACCCAGGAGCTGTTCACCACCAAACTGGTGGCGCAGGAGGTCTACGACAATGCCCGCTTGGAATTGGATCTAACCAAGAACAGCCTTGAAATCGCCAAGAACCGCCTGGAAACCGCGCAGACCGCGCTGCAACAGGTCGAGGACAAACTGGTGAAGACCGTCATCCGTGCGCCCTTCGACTGCACGATTCTCACGCGTCCAGTTTCCGTCGGGCAGGCGGTTTCCGGCTCCAGCGGTTTCAACAGCGGCACCGAGGTGATGACCGTCGCCAACCTCGCCGACATGATCATCACCGCCCACATCAACCAGGCCGATGTCACGCGCCTGAAGGTGGAGCAGGCCGTGACCGTGGAAATCGAAGCAGTGCCCGGGCTTAAGCTGGTCGGCCATGTGGACCGTATCGCCCCCCAAGCCACGATCAAGAATGGGATCAAAGGTTTCGCCACGCGCATTATTCTCAAGAATGCCGAAGGGGCGGTCCGCCCGGGCATGACCGCCAACCTGTCCATCCCGCTCATCTCGGCCAATAACGTGCTCGCCATCCCGCTGGCGGCGGTTTTTACCGATCAAGGCGAACGCTTTGTTTACATCAAGAAAGGCGAAGATCAGTTTACCCGTCAGTCGATCCAGCTGGGGGTCGCGGATTATGACTTTGCCGAAGTCACCAAGGGTTTAAATGGGGGCGAGGTGGTTTCGCTCGTCACGCCGCCCGGCGTCGCCAGCGCCGCCACTCAGGCCTTCGGCGGCAAGGGCTTTCCCGGCGGGCCCGGCGGCATGAAAGGCCCACCAGGCAAAGCCCCCGGCGGCGGGCCACCCGGCACCCCCGGAAAAGCACCTGGAAACCCGAAATAACCGCCCCGATCATGGCCCTCGTCGAACTCCGCAACGTCAGCAAGATTTACCACCTCGGGGGCGAGGAAATCCGCGCGCTCGACGACGTCTCGCTCGACATCGACGGAGGCGAATTCATCTCGATCATCGGCCCGTCGGGCAGCGGCAAATCGACGCTCATGCATATTCTCGGCTGCCTCGACTCGCCGTCCAAGGGGACGATCCGGCTCGACGGCACAATGATTGAACACGCCTCGCAAAGAGAGCTCGCCCGCATCCGGAACCAGAAGATCGGCTTCGTCTTCCAGTTCTTCAATCTGCTGCCAAAACTAAACGTGCTGCAAAATGTCGAGCTGCCCATGGTTTACAGCGGCGTCACCAGCCGCGAACGCCGCGAGCGGGCGATGCATGCCCTCAAGCTGGTG
>JAYTXL010000284.1:0-4443 GCA_043742955.1 Verrucomicrobiota bacterium
ATCCCAGTCGACGGAACCAGAATCGGGCATTCTTGTCTACTAAAACCTTTTCACCCGTATCCCCAATCACTTCCACTGCTAAACAAAGGAACCTTGGGAAAATACCGTGGGCTGCCGCTGCCGAGTTGACAGCATTCGGTCCACGCCTGACCATGCACCCATGAACCCGACCATTTGCCCACGGAGTCCGCGCGAAGTAATGTCCGGTTGGATCTACCTGCCCCGCTTCGTGGACAAAATCAGGCTGCACCTCGCGGGCAAACTCGCCGCCGATTATCAGGAAAATTTCACCAAAGGCTACGACGGAGCGTGGCTCAAAGCCGCGGGCCTTACTGCCGAGCCATTCATCGATCTTGTGAAAAACAGCCTGACCGATGGTGAAGTCGCGGATTGGGTCGCCCGAAATGTGAGCCGCTCCGCCGCAGAAAAAGCCGTCTTTCGAGATGCCGTGCTCAGTTACGGCCAGGGCGATGAGAAATTGCAGGCCCGTCTGCAGTGGCGAAAGGAGCAGTCGGGTCTCGCGCATCGCCAGGATATTCAAAATTTCGTGGACTATATTGACGCGGACGAAAACCGGATCTGAAGGAAGGATGGGGCAGTTGCGGGTTATTCTGGGTGGCGATCGTTCCAGTTTCCCTGGCCCAGCTAATGGTTTGCCCGTTGGAAGAATTCGGTCTTCGTTGTTTCCATGCCTGGCCCCCAAATCTTGAGGTTGCTGATCTTGCCCAAGTCGTCGAACGACCCGAAACCGATGCCCCCTTTTCCGAAGGTTTTGTCTTTGGCCACCATGATGGGCTCGGTGAGATCGTCAAAAAACACTTTGATGGTCCCGTCCGCCAGTTTGCGCTCCAACCTCACTTTGTGCCAGACGCCCTGACCCCAAGTGATGCCCTTCGTGGTTGCTTGTGCGAAGTTTTTCCGCGGCGCGTCGTTAACGATGAATAAATTGTGGGCGTTCGCGTCGGCGGCCACCGCCAGATGGACATAGTAAAACTTGAGCGGGCCCTGCATCCCCAGGAATAGGCACATGTCCTGATGACCGTACGGCTTCACGGTGGAGAGCAATTCGACCTCGAGCACAAAATCGCCAAATACATGGTCCGCCAGCAGAGCAATATTTAACGGTGATCGGTGCGCTGGCTTATATTCACTTTGGCCCCACAACTCCAATGACGAGCGGTTGTCCTCCCGGGAAATCCGCCAGGCCTTGGGGTCGGTGAAAACGAACTGCTTCAGCGCGGACCCGGAAGCAAAGCTCTGCTCATACAGCAGTTGGTAACCTTGGGGTATGCGGTCAGTCGTTTCCGCAGCGTGAATGGCGGGCCAGCAAAACCACGAAGCCGCCAACAAAAGCAGGGCCGGGCAGGGGATTTTCACAAAGAATCTTTCTGGCCGCTAAACTTTTTCGGGCACGACATAGGGCTGGCGGTATTCGCGGGTGAGCAATGCGTTGGCTTTTGCGTTGCCAATGAATTTTTCCGTCCACGGATCCATCTTCAAGAACACACCCAGCGTCGCCTTGGTGCTGGCGAGATCCACGCCATTGGCCGAGAGGTGTTCCTGCATCCGTTCAAATGTCGCAGTGGCGTCGCGGGTGCCCTTGATTTGGTCCCGGATTACATCGGGCGACGCCTGCTGGCCGAGCCGGTAGGAAATGTTGCCGGTGTGGCACAGCGCGCTCGAGAGATGCCCTTCGAGAATGTCGGCATGCAGGTCGGTGTGTTTGCGGCTGCGCATGGCCTGGATGAAATTCTCAAAATGATCGGACGCTCCGGTGAATTTCTTGATTTCCTTGCCCTCCTTGTCGTGGGCGGTTGCACTGGTGTAGTTGGGCACCAAGACCGTCCCGCCTTCGCATTCGATGACGACGCCGACGCTGGCTCCCAATTTGTCATTGGCCCCGATGGCTTTGGGAAATTTGTCCATGTTTTTGGAGCCAGTCTTCTCCGGCAATCCCCGCACCTCAAAAATCAGCGGCGCTTTGGCGTAATCGTGATAAACGATTTGCGTATTGGGGGTCTCGCCGTCGTCGCTGTAGCCCAACCGTCCGCCCACACTGAAGACGCGGGGCGAAAGTTCCTTCTCGCCCAGGAACCACCGGGCGATATCCATTTGGTGTATGCCCTGGTTGCCGAGGTCGCCATTGCCGTAATTCCAAATCCAGTGCCAGTCGTAATGCAGCCGGGCGCGACGCAGTTCATCCTTGGGCGCGGGGCCGCACCAGAGATCGTAATCAATGGAATCTGGAATCGCCTGCGGGGCTTCGGTCTTGCCGATGCTGCCGCGGGGTTTGTAGCACAGGCCGCGCGCCACCAGGATCTTGCCGAGGTTCCCTGCCTGGACCCATTCGGCAGCTTCCTTGATGGCGTGGCTGGAGCGGCTCTGCGTGCCCGTCTGCACGATTTTATCGTAGGCGCGCGCGGCTTCCACGACCTTGCGGCCTTCCCAGACGTTATGCGACACCGGCTTTTCCACATAAACATCCTTGCCGGCCTGGATGGACCAGATCGCCGCCAGCGAATGCCAGTGGTTGGGGGTGGCGATGGTGATCGCGTCCACGTTTTTGTTCTCCAGTAATTTGCGGATGTCGCGGTAGCCCTCGACCGTTTGGTCATCCTTCTTAAACGACGCGACCCCCGCGTTCAAAACCTTCGAATCCACGTCGCACAGGGCGACCATCCGGACGCCTTCCGGCGCCAGTTTGCGCATGCCATCAATGTGGCTGCCGCCCCGGCCATTGAAACCGACGGTGGCGACCCGGATGCTGCTGTTGGCCCCGGCGACCTGGGCCCAGGAGCGAACCGGAATGCTCAACGACGCGGCGGTGAGAAAGGAGGCTTTCAAGAAGTTTCGGCGAGTGGCTGTTTTCATAAATTTTTAGAATGTCTGTCCAGGCAGTGCGTTTTCAAATTGGATGAGTCGCGTGTCTTTCTGCTATCTAATGTAGGCGCGGTAATGTTCGGCAACTTTTCCCTGTTGTTCGTCGCCTTCGTGGAAATAAAAGCGGTAACGAAAGGTCACGCTTTTGCCAGCGAGAATCTTCATGGCTCCAGCGTCTTTGTCCGCTAGCTTCTCAAAATGATGCTGGCCAAACGGGTTGGCCGCGAACAAACCGTAGTCCCGCACATGCCACCAGGTCGGGTGCCGCGGATTCTTGGGATGATCAAAAATCGCGACCCCCACGACCTTCTCCTCGACCAGCCCATGGTAATCGCACCAGGCGGCCCGCTTGCCCCAGGTGTCGCCATCGCGCACACCGGTGCTCTGGACGATGTGCCCGGTTGGTTTGTTGCCGTGGGCCTTGGTTGGTTTCAAACGCATGGACTCCGCGAGGCGGATGGCCATGGCCCCGTCCTTGTCGTCGCCCAAAACCACGTCGCCGTGTGAGGCCAGCAGCGTGATCTCAAAATCGATCGCGCGGTTGGAGCCTTCATAATGGAAGGTGAGCTTGCGTTCGTCGGTGCATACCACGGTGCCATCCACGGCCACCCATTTGTTCCGTGCCTTGAGCACGCCACTCGCCGGCCCGTCTTTTAATTCCAAGAAGTTTTCATGGACGACCTTGCCGGATTTGGCGCTCTCGCCCCAGAAATCATGACCATTCACATTCAGGTGACCGTACCAAAGGGAGCGGTGGTGGATGTGATCCTGCTCCTCGCCTTCGACCACCTTCATCGGGTAGTTGCGGGTCATCGCCTGTCCGCCGGATCCGATCACGGGATAGCAATAAGGCCGTGTGACATCCTGAAAAAAATATTCCGTGAACAGCTGCCCCCCGAATTCCACGCGGACCCGATTCTCCTGGCGCGTCAGCGTAACGCCGTTTTTTGAATTCCCCGCCGCTTTCGAATCCTGGCAGCAGGTCGCGCAACCGGAAGTAAACAGCAACAACACCGGCAGGGCCTGGAGCAAGCGTTGGACAAACATGGTTCTTGGAATCGTAGGGGCCGGATAAGATCGGTCAATGCCAAAAAGCAAATTTGCGATCTGGCGCAGTGCGAAAGTCGGCTCGTTGCCGCAGCGGTCGAGGATCGCCGAATCCCCAGCGCGGATGCGTCCTAGTCGCCACCCGTCTTTCGCTGCCTTCGGATTCATGGACAGATTGCCCGGACGACAGCCACCCGCGAATTGTGCCCCGGAACCGCGGAGCGCGGCCGTCCCCAGCGGCGAGTTCCTGCCGTGTCCCGCCGCCAGGAGAAACTTATCAATACTCTTGATTGACCCTTTTCTGACCCTTTTCCTAATGGATGAGGTTCACCTCACCTTTCCGAGATCCAGATCCATTCTCCTTCGCCATCTTGGATCTTGCCGCGCAGACTGGATGCTGTCAGAACTCCCGCGTGGCGCCGGAAGATCAGGACATTCTTCAAAGTGTGCTCTTCTTTGAAAAGCTCAACGAGGAGGAGCGCCGCACCCTCGCCGCGCAGATCGAACGCGTTCGCC
>JAYTXL010000285.1:0-40540 GCA_043742955.1 Verrucomicrobiota bacterium
GTGGCCGCCTCGGGCCGCAGCGGTTACCAGTGGACGCGCAAGGTGGCGCAAAAGACCGTGAGTGTGGCCCTCAGTCCGGAGCAGTTTGAAGCGCTGCAGAAGGCGGTGACCAACGAACGTGAGTTGGGGAAGACCCTCCAAGAAATGGAGCGGGTCTCGCGCCGGATCATCTTCGCCTCCGCCGCCGACACCCGCCGGCGCAAGCGGCTGTCTAAGAAAGTTTTAGGCCTTATCTAACCGCCATTCGGGTCAGTCCCGGTTATTGTAGATTTTTTTATTGACATGCCAGGCTTAATTGGGTCAGCGCGCTTTATGGCACGCACGCTCCGAGTTCAGTATCCCGGGGCGATCTACCACGTCATGAGTCGCGGGGATCGTCGGGAGGATACCTTCTACGATCCCTATAGAATTGCAGCGTCTGGGCGGGGAGCGAGCCGATCTGGCACAACGGAATCGAAGCGCACCGGAGCAGTTGGGGTGGGCGGCACGATTGCGTCGAGAAACGACTTCGACGATCCGGGAGATTGCGCAGCGGCTGCATTTGGGCAGTTGGACGAGTGCCGCCACCCGACTCCAGAACCTGAAACGAATGGACAAACAACCTGGGAATACGTCATTGTTATAGTTGGACCCCTTTTTCTTTTTACCTTTTACGAGGCCAGCTATTGCACTCTTACGCGGTAGAACCGTTGCCGGTCCGTGGCGCCGGTATCCGTCAGCGTTTGGACGGCGCCGTTGCCGGCCACCGAAGTGGCAACGCTCCAGTTGGTGATTGAAAGTGAGGTCTTGAACTCGAGGTAGCAGGTGTGGCAACAGCGCTGCTGGCGACGAGTAGGAGCGCCGCGACTACCGTCGGCGCGAACTGAAAGCGCACGATTTGGAAGGCCGCGCGGAAACCGGTGTTTGCATGCAACATTTTCATAAGTTAGGCGGACGGTAAGACGGTCAATAGGATTGATACTTACAGTGTCGCGGAGCAAACTTGGCTGCGACTGCCGCAGCTGTGTCAGTGCCATTCTTGGCAGCGTGCTCCACTCCACGCATGTCAATGGCCGTGACCAGCGCAGCTCATTTTTATTTCGCGTGGGCGGCGGAAGCTATTTCAACTGCGCCTGAGGTGAGCCGTATTTCCTTTCATGCGGTTTATCCTGTTTTGCTCGCCCCGCGACACACCGAATATTCAAAGGCGAAAGCTTTTCCAAACGCCGGACACCGTCTGCCAGAGACGCAGTCCGGACTGAAGCTTGGTCCAGAGACCGCCTTCCTTTTTTCGCCCGGCCCAGAAGCCCAGCAACGGCGCCACAACCAACCCGACCGGCATTAACTTTCGAACAAAAGTGCTCGCGGTTTCCACCCAACTGAGGGCCGGCTGGAGCCGGGCGCAGTCCAAAATCAACTGCTCACGGTTCTGCCGGCTTTGAGCAAGCAGCACCGCCTTGCGCTCGGCGAGCCGGGCTAGTTCTCCGTTGGCAAACATGCGCGATCCTTCTTGAGTTCATCCAGCGTGCCGGTGAAGGCCGTGGCGCGGGCCAGTTTCGCACGGAGCCCCCGCCAGACCAGGATCGTCCCCAGCAGATAGATCAGGCTCAGAACAATGAGCGCGGCCACCAAGGAACTATCCCACACCAGGATGATGACGAGCAGAGTCGTCAGCGTGAGCGTCATCATCCCCAGCGCAACGACGGCCGAGGCCATCAGAATGACCTCAACCAGACGGCACTTCTCCACCCCGAGCTCGACCGCGAACAGCTCCACGCGATTTTGCGCCATGGCCAGCCCGCCATCCAGAACGCTCCGCAACGAGGCGAAGAGGCCGCCGGACCTTGGTGTTGAATCGCTCATGGCTTTACTTGCGAGTGACCAGCACGCCGATCAACAAGCCCACTCCAAAGGCCACGCCGATGGATTGGTAAGGGTGCTCGCGAATGACTTTATCCGTGGCCTTCGCGCTCTCGACCGCCTTGTCCTCGAGCTTGCGACAGGTCGCCTTGGCGGATTCCAGCGTCGCCGCCAGTCGCTCGCGCATCGCATGGGCCTTCTCGCCGACTGCGGCACCAGAATCGTGGAGCAACTCTTCCGAGTCACGCACCACGCGCTTGAGATCGGTCACCAGTCTCTCTGTGCTTTCTGTGTTGGCATTCATAACCTTCCTTTCCCCTATAGTTATTCGTTTTATTGCCTTCCACGGCGGATTCAATTGCTGCCTGAATCCGCCCTGGCACAAGCTCGTGCGCGACCCACTCGGATGACTCTCCCGAACTTGCCATTTGCAAGCCATCTTTTGAGCCACAGCAGATCTACGTCCCGACGGTGGGTTGCGATCAAGACCTGGGTGCGCCGAGATTCAGACGACTGTTTTCAAAGGAACCCGCCGGCGCAACGTGTTCACAAACACCGCGTCAGCTCGCGCCGACAACATTTCCAGCGGGGAATAACCCCGCTGCCAGGCCCAACGAACGGAGAGCGCAATAAGAATACCGGTGAGGATCATGTTTGGCCAGGCGTTGAGCGCCCACTGCCCACTCCAGGTTATCCGCGGCCAATGGGAAAAGGGTTCCAGATAGGGAATGGGCCATTGATCCCCATCCGGCCCGCGTGCGCCGATCACATCACCCAACAAATGGAGGTGAAAACTGAGGAACACCAGAAGAGCGGTCATTCCCCGGCGCCTTGCCAAGCCTGCAAACACGATCGTAACCAGGAGGCAAAAGCCGAGGTTGTGTCCCAGTTCATGATGGAACCGCCCCCACCAATCGGTCGCGTGGTGCGTCGCCAGATCAACGACGATGCCGAAGCCATCCAGGTCCGGAATCACGCCCGCCACGGCGACGAGCAGGCGCTCTCGGGGGGCAAGTTTTGTGGTGTTGGCCAACGCCCAGCCAGCGAGGAAATGAGTGATGGGACTCATGGATTAATTGGCGGGTGCCCGCAGAGAACTACGCGATCATGGGAGACTTCATTTCGCTGGGAACAGTTGTTACCCGCCACTGCCACTACAAAGGGGAACCCGCCCCTCATCCTGCTCATTTAACCGAGGTTTTATGGACCACAATGGTTCGCAACCGGGATACGGTCGGGGCGTGCTGTTGAAGAAAACTGGCGCGCGCAGCTTTCCGATCCAAGGGCAGGCTCTTTAGCATCGCATAAGTCGCCCAGCAGGTTGCGGAATAGGAAATAAATTGATCCTCGCCATAGGGGAATCCACTGTCGAACATGGGCTGGACGCTGCGGGTACGTTTTTGGACATGCCACGTCCCATCCTTCCGCTGAGTGCTTAACAGGTATCGCAATCCATTCTGATGCGCCGCCCCGCCCGCCGGAATGGCGTCTGTGTCTCGCAAAGCCGCCAAAACCGTGCCGGTGGCATAGGCGTCGCTGTCGAAATTCGCGGTTTGCGCCCACCCGCCATCTTCGCGTTGCGCCTGGAGCAATTCCTTTAATTCCGCCTGGAATACTTCTGGTTTATTTCCTAACAAATACAATGAACGCAGCCGGTACACCCGGTCTTCGGTATCATTGGCGGGGGTCGCGAGCAGCCATTCCTCGGCCCGGACCAGACTCCGATTGACCGGTTCACCTTGGCCGTATTGCTGGAGCGCGCGCATTATCAGAAATGTGGCTGTAAACGGACTCCCCACCGTGGGGGGGCGCTTGGAAGCGGTTTCCCATGATCCCATTTTTTCCTGTTGACGAATGAAATAGCCAACCGCACCCGCCGTGATTTCATCCGGTTGCCAGCCCGCCACGTTCAGCATCCACAGGATATGACCGGGTCCATCCACGGTTCCGCTGACCGAAAACCCAAGCTGGAAACGCGCCTGATCGGCGACGAGTTCGGTGTACGCCCGGGCGAGCTGGTTTTCCAGACCGCCCCGTTTCAAAGGAAACCCGCGCCCCCAGGCTTCGTTCACCACGATGGATGCATCCGCTCCGTGGTGACAGGTGAAGCAGGATCGGGCCTCGAGAGTTTGGGCGGCGCTGCGTTCAATCAAGGGCAGCACCCGCAGGATCGAGGCACGCAAATCACCAACCGCAACCACCCCGGGGATCTCCGCCTGGACAAACCAGGGCAGCAACACGGCCGACATGACGAGAGACACCCGAAAACTCGTCGAATCGCAGCCCGGAAAATATTTCCTAAAATCAATCAAGGCCAAGAATATCACTCGCAGCACGGTCGTGTCGGCAAACAATAAATGCAACTGGATTTGCGACCCGGGATTTACGGCCTCCTGGTGGGTGAAGGACGGCGCATCCTCAATTTCCTTTGCTGCCGGAGACGATTACGATTCAATCAGGCCGTGAACCATCGCCGTCACCGCCGCAGTATCTGCGCCATTTTGCTCCTGACGCTTTCGTTCGCTGGCCAAATCGCCATCGCCGCCGTCCCCGCAGGTGGTCACGGCGTCGCCGCGACAGTGCATCCCCTGGCCACGGACGCCGCCATCGCCGCCCTGAAGGCCGGCGGCAACGCCGTGGACGCCGCCGTGGCAGCCGCGCTGACGCTCGGGGTGGTGGACGGGCACAACTCGGGGATCGGGGGTGGTTGCTTTTTTCTCATTCACACGGCGGACGGTCGGGTGGTTGCGATTGATGGACGCGAGACCGCTCCCGCCGCAGCCACGCGGGACATGTTTTTGCGCGCGGGCAAGGTGGATCCCAGGCTTTCCCAGACCGGCGCGCTGGCCTCCGGGGTGCCCGGCGCACTGGCGGCTTACGACCACGCCCTGGGCCATCACGGCAAGCTCACGCTTCGCGAGCATTTGCTCCGCGCCGCGCAACTGGCCGAGGAGGGCTTCGTCATTCCGCCCAGCTACGCCGCCCGCTTGCAGGACACCGCGAAGGACTTGAAAAAATTTCCCACCACCGCCGCCATTTACCTCGACGCGTCGGGCCAACCGTGGAAAGCGGGGGACATTTTGAAGCAGTCCGAGCTGGCGAAAACCTACCGCGCCGTGGCGGAAAATGGGATCCGGTGGTTTTACGAAGGCACCTTTGCCCAGGCAACGGGCGCATGGATGAAGCAGCACGGCGGATTGCTCACGGTGGATGATTTCAAAAGTTATCGCGTGAAGCTGCGCGAACCATTGCGCACGACTTATCGTGGCTATGAAATCCTCGGGTTCCCGCCGCCGAGTTCCGGCGGAGTTCACGTCGCGCAAATTCTAAATATCCTTGAACACTTTGATTTCCAAGCCCTCGGCCCAGACTCGGCAGATTTCATTCATCTCACGGCCGAGGCGATGAAGCTGGCCTTCGCCGACCGCGCGTTCTGGCTGGGC
Source organism: Verrucomicrobiota bacterium (assembly GCA_043742955.1). Lineage (GTDB taxonomy): Bacteria > Verrucomicrobiota > Verrucomicrobiia > Limisphaerales > JAYTXL01 > JAYTXL01. Next base: position 5,283 of record JAYTXL010000285.1, read on the forward strand.
GACCCCGATTTCACACCCGTGCCGCGCGGGTTGGTTTCCCGCGAATACGCCGCTGCCCTCGCCCGAAAGGTTGACCGGAACCGCGCTTCGATCGTTCCCCAGCACAACACCCCGGACCACGCCGAAACCGATCTCTTCGAACCCAAACATACCACGCACTTCTCGACCGCCGACGCGGAGGGAAACTGGGTGGCTGTAACCCAAACCATTAACACCTCCTTCGGGTCGAAGGTCGTCGTTCCCGGCACAGGTGTGGTATTGAATAATCAGATGGACGATTTTTCCGCGCAACCAGGGGTGCCGAATTACTTCGGCCTCGTCGGCAATGAAGCCAACGCCGTGGCGCCCGGCAAGCGCCCGCTCTCCAGCATGTCGCCAACCATTGTGCTCAAAAACGGAAAGGCAGTATTCTCAGCCGGGGCTGCGGGCGGGCCGACGATCATCAGCCAGACCGTGCTGGCGATCATCCAGACCGTTGATTTTCGAAAATCACCGGCGGAGGCGCTGGCCGCACCACGGTTTCATCACCAATGGCGGCCGGACGAATTAAAAATTGAGAAAAGTTTTCCGGCCAGCGTCCTTAAGGAACTCGAACGGCGCGGACACCAGCTCAACGCGGTGGCTTCCTTCGGCGCCTGTCAGGCCATCGCCCGCGAGGGAGACAAGTTTTCCGGCGCCTCGGACCCAAGATTAAAGGGCAAGGCCGGGGTCTGGTGACCGCTTTCTGATTGCTCAATCCCCGCTCTCCTGAATCACCATTACACCATTGGCCGGGATGCCCTGCGTGACAGTTTGCTTTTTTCTCGACGGCCAGAGCACCTCGACTTTCTCCACCACGGGTGTTTCTCCGAGGCCAAAGTAGAGCGGCAGTGAACTTTGCGCGAGGTAACCGGATTTGCCATCGGAATAGCGGGTCTGGATTTTTCCACCCGCATAAACCTTTACGGTCGCTCCGAGGCCGTCCCGGTTCGAGGTGACGCCGCGCAGCTTGACCTTGAGAAAATGAATCGGGTGCCGGCCAGCGAGGTCGCTGATAAGCACCATCGGGCGATCGTTCATTTCGTTGGTAACGATGTCGAGATCACCGTCATCGTCCAGGTCGAGCAGGACGGAAGAACGAGAACTGGTCGCACCCCGCACGGTCATCAATCCGGCTCGACCCTCGCCTCTCGGGTGGCCCTTGTCCCGCCCGTCGGCATCGAGCGTGAACATGTCCTTCATGAAGCGCTGGTCTGCCCGCGGTTCGACCCCCACCAGAAACTCGGCGTCGAAAAACCGCCGCCCGCCATCGTTCAACAACACGGAGTTGACGGCATAGCGGAAGGGGTATCCCATGCCGGCGGTAACGAATACGTCCTCGTAGCCATCCGCATTGAGGTCGCCGACGCTCACCCCCCACGGCCAGTAAGTCTCCACTCCCAGGGCTTCGGAGACTTCCACGAGTGGCCGCGCCCCGCGATTTTCGTAAAAAGCATTTCCAAATATGTTATTCGACGCATCCTGCAAGAAGGCGTCGTCCCAGTAGCCCGCACACCAACGCTCGCTCTTCATTTTCTCGAAATTGCGGCTGAAGTTCACGCGCCCGGTCTTGGTCTGCGGCGGTGCCATGTCGGAATGCATGTCAGTGATAAAAACGTCCATCCGGCCGTCGAGATTGTAGTCGAAAATCTTTATACCCATTGCCCCCCAAGGGGTCTTCGGAAAGTACACCGGGGTTTTGTCGGTGAACCTTCGACCACCCGCGTTTTCGTAATAATGATTGTCCCCTTGCATGTTCAGCACGTAGAGATCGGGAAAGCCGTCCTGATTCAAATCTGTGAAGGTCGCGTCTCCGCTCCAACTCTTGTCCAGCAACTTCATTTCCGCCGAGACATCGCGAAATTTGCCCCCGCCCAGGTTTCGGTAAAGAATGCTCCGCTCGGCGCGCTCGGGCTGGAGGTGGCCGCTGAACGCGTTCGTCACCGTGAGAAAATAGCCACCGGGCCCACGTTGGTCGCGGGTATAAACGCCGACGTTCACCAAAAATAAGTCGAGCAGCCCGTCGTTGTCGAAATCGAAAAACACGGCTCCGGACGAGTGCCCCACATAATCCAGGCCCGCTTCCTTGGTGATGTCGCGGAAGCGCCCGCCCCCGAGATTGTGGAACAGCAGGTTCCCGCCGCGCACCGTCGTCACAAACAGGTCCGGGAGTCCGTCGTTATCGATGTCCGCGAACGAAGCCCCAACGTGAATGCGGCCCACCGCCGCCACCCCTGCGGCAGCGGTGATGTCTTCAAATTTGCCCCGGCCCAGATTTCGCCAGAGCTGGTTTGGGCCCTGTTGATTGACGAAGTAGAGGTCAGGCAACCCGTCGCCATCCACATCGGCCACCGCCACGGCTGAACCATGGTCGTAGTGGCCCGGCATCCATAATTTGAGCGCTTCCTCGACGCTGTGCTGCTCGAAACGGATGCCACTCTCCCCCACCCGATCCGCGAATTGAAAATCATGCAAGGTCAGCACGGATTTCGCCGCCTCATGCTGCTCCGCGTTCCGCCGCGCGAGCCAATGCAGGGAATTCGTCAATTCCGGCGGGTAGACAACAATCTGGCGGGGCGGGGTGGGCTCAACACCCCGCAGATCACTCGCATAAAAAAACAGCAAGCCGAACAGCATGGCCATGGCCGAAACTCCCCGACCCGTAGCGATCCATTTCATGAGCGGGGTCCTTTCATTTGATATCCAGTCGATGTTCTTTGCAGAACATCCGGCCACGCCGAACCATAAAATGGGCCAGGCATGGTCCGTCCAAAGCGCATTCGCAAAGGGACTTTCCATTGCGATCGACGAGCCCAACCGAGGCGGAGAGTTGCTGTTCCAACGAAATTAATAACTTGATGCTCCTCTGGTTCCCCGCCCTTGGCAAGCCCCGGCAGCTTGATTACCAGATATTCCGCCAACGCCAACGGCACTGCCGGCTTACGGCCCCGAGTTGACCCGGCCGGCCAACTCGCGGCTAAACTCGGCCAGCAATTCGCCCAGGAGCCGGACCCGGGCAGCGGCATTCAAAGAAGGGGCGGTGGCTGTCTGTTCGAGCCGGCTGATGCCGGACAGAATCACCTGGACTCCCCCCGGCGCGGTCAGGCGCCAGCGCGACACCAAAACGCCACGCCCCTTTTCGTCCACCATGAAATCCTCAATCGAGATGTGCAATTCGCGGGCCACGGACTTAATCGGCCAGGTTTCCACACTCACCCGGTCGGTCCCGAGTAGGCCGGCCAGATTGGCACCCAGCACACGCGTGATGCCGCGACCCGGGAGTTCCGCCCATTCCTCAAATGAGGAATAGCGAATTTCATTCCCGTGCCGAATGGCGAGGAAACGGCGGTTGAGATAATCAGACAGTCCGACGTGGGCGAGGCCCAGCTTCGGCCCCGGTTGGGCGGCGGTCTGGACCACCGGCAGACTGGATAGCACGTAATACCTTGTCGGATCCTTTTTCGGTGACAGGCATCCGCTGACCAGCGCAGCGACCAAAAGGACAGCGAACGCGGCACCGCCACCAGGTCGGCGCAGCAAGAATGGATGAAGCATTGGTCTCATGGTTTGGCCGGGGTTTTGCGCCCCGTGATCAGGGCGCGAGGGTTGCGACGGAGGAAATCCGCGAGGGCGGAAAGCGAATCAGCGGCCTCGGCAAGGTTGGCCAGGGCGCGCTCGACGCGGACCATCAGCACCGAGTTCGGGGTCAGGACGTCCTGCACCTGTTCGAGCGTGGCCGGCAACTGGTTGGTCACGACCGAGGACACGTTTACCAGGGTCTGGCGGACTTCGATGGCGAGGCTGCTGATTTCCTGGTCGAGCTTCTCCGCCAACCGTCCGAGCTTGCCCGCCGTGGCATTGGCAGTATCCAGAGTGGCGTTCACCCTGGGGGCGGCCGAGTTGGCCAGGTTCCGGAATTCTTCCAGCGTTTGGTTCAGGTTGGTGACCGTGGCGGAGACGCGGGCGAGCACGATTGGGATATCTCTATTTTCCAACAGCGTGATCAGTGAGGCGAACGCGTGCTGCGCGCCCTGGCTAACCTTGCCAATCTCTGCTTCCTCGATCGTCTGGTGCAGTTGATCCACCGTCGTTTCCACCTTGGCGAGCAGATCCCCGAAATTACGCTTCGCCTTGCTGAAGAAGGTGGGCTGAGTCGGCAGCTCCGGGTACAGCTTTTCCGTTTGGTGAAAGATCGGTGGCGGGGCATCCTGGATATACGAAAGTTCGATGGAAAGGAGCCCCGTCAGCAAACTTTCCGAGGCCAACTCGGCCCGCAGCCCGCGCCGGACTTGATTCGCCAGCCAGGCTGGGTCGGCCAGCGGAAAATGCACATCAGACTTATTTGCCATGGCCTCATCCTCGATCTCGATCAACACGGGCATATGCTGGTCTTCCTCCGGCTGGTTGTGGTGGATCATGATCCGCTTGACCTGTCCGATCTTCACGCCGCGAAACGTCACTGCCGAGCCTGGCTGCAGGCCGCTGACCGAATCTTCGAAGTAAGCAATGCACTCCGTCCGCTGCTTTCCGTACTGGAGCTTGCCGAAAAGAATGACCGAGCCCGCGGCCAGCGCGAGCGCCGCTATGATGAACACCCCAACGGCGCTGGAACTTATTTTCTTGCTCATAATATTGTCTCCGGCACTTCAGTTGACGCCGACTTTCCCACCGCGCCGAAGGAATTCGCGAACGGTCGAATTCTCCGCCTGGTCGCGCAAGTCGCGCGGGTTGCCCCAGGCGGTCGGGATACGCCGTTCGGCGTCCAAAAAAATGCAATTGTCGGCGATGGCGAAGATGCTGGCCAACTCGTGCGTCACGACCACCACGGTGGCGCCTAGATTGTCGCGCAGGCGCAAAATCAGCTCGTCCAGGCGCCGGGATGAAATCGGGTCGAGGCCCGCCGATGGCTCGTCAAAAAAGAGAATCTCCGGATCCAGCGCCATGGCCCGCGCCAGGCCCGCCCGTTTGCGCATGCCGCCGGAGATCTCGGACGGGTAGTAATCCTCGAACCCCTTCAGCCCGACCAGCGCAAGCTTCAGCCGGACAATCGAAGCGACATCGGCGGGGGAATAAGCGGTGTACTCCTCCAACGGCAGCGCGATATTCTCGGCGAGTGTGAGCGAGCTCCACAGCGCGCCGCTTTGAAAGAGCACGCCCATGCGACGGCGCATCCACTGGCGCCTGGCCTCGTCCGCCGCGGTGAAGCTCTCGCCGTCGTAGAGGATATCGCCGCTGGCCGGTTCCTTTAGCCCCACCAAGTGGCGCAGCAGGGTGCTTTTGCCGCAGCCGCTGCCGCCCATGATGACGAACACTTCTCCGGGCTGGATCGCTGCGACAACCTCCCGCATGACGACGTACGCGCCGTAGGCCATCTCGAGGCCGCGGATTTCAATCTTGGGCGGGCGCGGGTTCATGGTCAGATGTGCAGGACATCGCAGAGCACGGCGAACAACGCATCGGCCACGATAATACAGGTAATGCCGGAGACGACCGCCGCCGTGGTGGCCCGCCCGACCGCCGCTGCGTTTGTGCCGCACGTGATGCCTTGGAGACAGCCGGTCAGCGCCACAATCATCCCGAAGCAGGTTGCTTTCGCTAGGCCCAGCAGGTAATTGGTCAGATCGACCGCCGCGATGGTTTCGTTCCAATATTGGACGACTGGCAAATGAAGCATCGCCGCCGCCACCGTGAAGCCTCCCAGCAAGCCGAAGAGATCGGCAAACACCACCAACAGCGGCATCATCAGGACCAGGGCTAGCAATCGCGGGAGAACCAGGAAGTCGACTGGCGACAACCCGAATACCTGGTAAGCGTCAATCTCCTCGTTGACCTTCATGGTCCCAAGTTGGGCTGCGAAAGCCGCCCCCGTCCGTCCGCACATGATGATGCCGGTCATTAGCGCCCCCATCTCGCGCGCCACGACGACGCCGACCAGATCCGCCACGTAGATCGAAGCGCCGAACCGGCTCAACTGGATGGCCCCAACAAAGCCGAGGATAAGGCCGACCAGGAAGTTGATCAGTGCAACGATGGGCAGTGCTTCGGCGCCGGTCTCGCGCACCACCTGCAGAAAGTCCGTCCGACGAAACCGGGCCCGGCCGATCAGCATTCGTCCGCAGGCCAGGGCGCAGTCACCAATAAAGGCCAGGGTGCTCCGCCCGGCTTCCACTCCCTGCAGCCCAAGATCGCCCACCTGGCTAAACACGCTGGTTCCCGCCTCGATCTTGCGCGCGTCCCGTTGCTCTGGCACCGCGTTGGCGAGGCAGACCAGATCGCGCAAGCCTGAGGGCAAGGTGTCGGTGTGAAAATCAATTCCCAGCCGGGCGCACGCCTCCCCGCAGCGCGAGAGGAGCGCCAGCGTGAGAGAATCCCAGCCCGCGAGGGCGATGGTGTCGAACCGAACGACTTTTGGAGGAGGGATGGCGCGCAGCCGGGCGTCGATGTCGGCCCAAGCTCCCGCCGCGGACCCCGCCGCTCTCAGGTCACCGCGCAGTTCAATGGTCACCAGGCCGTGATCGTGCCCTTGGACGAGGATGTTCCCTTTGCCCTGGCTGCCGCTTGAGTTTGCTGATGTTGGCTGAGCCATGGTTCAGGATTCGGTCACTGCCACACGCGGTAGAACTGTTGCGAGTTGGTGGCGTTGATATCAATGAATTCAAACAGACCCTGGGTCGACAAGTTCGTTGACAGTGGCCGCCACGTGCGCAAATCCGTGGACGTTTCCAGCGTATAACGCCGCCCGTTCTGCGCCTGAAACCGAAGCTGAAATTGCCCGTCGCTGGCGGGCACGATCCCGACCTCCAATTGGAGCGGCAAGACGGTAATGCTGACTTCGGACGACCAGGTTTGGGCGCCATCGTTGTCGGTGGCCCGGGCGCGGAGGGTGAAGTTCGTCGGGGCGATATTGCTCCAAACCAAGTTGAAAGGGGCATTGCTAACAATGCCGAGAATGTTAGTGCCGCTCAAGAATTCCACTTTGGCAATCGTGCCATCCGGATCGCTGGCGGCTGCTTCCAGGCTGAGGTTCGCCGGCTGGACGAACAGCGCGTTATTGGTTGGAAAAGCCAGACTGACCACGGGTGCTTGATTGGCGCCATAATTACCGCTCACGTGGTCGAACGAAGTGGTATTCACGCCGCTGCTATTGCCCGCGCTGACCGCCAGCCCCACCTGGACAATGGGGGGCATGCTATTTGTCACGGAGCCAATCAGCGTCCACGAATTTCCATCTTCGGAGGCATAGCCCTGAAAAACATCGCCCTGCCGCGTTAGACGAACCCAGTAAGGCGCGCCCCCACCAGCACCGGTGGTGAAGCTGGCTGAGCCGGGATTAAGGCGGCCTTGCAACGCCGTTCCGTTCGCATAAGAGACCAGCGTCGTGACGTGGCGGGCATTCGCTGCCAACGTCTCCCGAATCATCACCCCAGCCTTGGCCCATTCGCCCGTGTCTTGTTGAGTGGCCACGCGGGCGATGATCTCACCATCGCCATTCAAGGGACGATACACATAACTAAACGCATCGGCATCGTTCCAGATGTCGGCGCCGCTGCTGGAGACCGTGAATGTACCGGCGTTGGCTTGTACATCGCCCATGATCGCCACCGTGCCAATGTCATCCTGCTGCCACGGACTGGGCAGACCAGTGTTCAAGGCGGGCAGCGTGCCGATCCATTGAGCGATTGCGTCCACGGCGTTGTGGTCGGAAAGGTTGCGCGCGAGCGGCGGCATTTTATGGGCGGCCAGTGTGTTTAACCGGAGATACAGGAGGGAACGGGCGAGATCCTGCGGATAGACCACGCGCGCGCCAGCAACTCCCAGACGCGCCACGACGCGGCCATTGACGATGCCCTGGCTGGCCAGGGGAGTGTCGAACCGTGCGTCCCACAAAGCCGGCCCCCCCCCGGGGCGATGACACTGGGCGCAGTTGGCATCGAGATAGGAACGCACCCGAGATTCCAGCGTGGCCGAGGTTTCCGTCACACTGACCAGCTTGTCCAAGCCGGAAATGGTGCTCTCGTCCAAAGCCGTTTCGAACAGGTTGGCATGGTTCCAGGCGCGCAGCTGGTTGTCGGTCACGCCGGAATCCGGGTAGGCCAGTTCCCCATTCAGCTGGCGCGTCTTGAGCCCCAGCACATATCCCGCAGCCGGCGTGTGGCAGCGGAGGCAATCCTGTCGGGCCGGATAATACCACCGCTGCGTACGCGTGCCGCTGGCGGTTTGAATCACGATGTCCTCGGACAATGAATTCGTCAGCAAATCGGCGTCGCTGTGGTCCGGCCGCCATTTGTAAGTGATGCCATAAGCCGCGCCGTTGGTGTCGCGCACCAGCAGGCGGGTTTCCAATCGGCGCAGCGAATTGGAATTCAGATCATTCGTGGCGAGTTCAAAATGCTTTACGAAAACGGTCCCGTTGGGAAAGACCCATTCACCCGTGGTGGCAAACCGGACCGAGGAATTCGTCGGCAGAACCACCCACCGTTGCTTGCTGGCGCCATCGGACCAGAAGGGTGTGTTGAGGGTGTACGGGATCATGGCGTTGCCCGCCGTCAGTGTAAACAAATCCTGGAAGAGGCCGATTTGCGAAAGCAATGCCGGCACAGGTTGACTAGGGGGCGGCGCACCGGAACACGCGAGTTGATGGATTTGGCCGCCAAGATTGCTCATCTGGCAAAAATACAATTCGCCGTCTTGATCCACACCGAAGGAGGAGAGCCCAACGTATTCCGGGCTGGTATTGTCGCCACCCCCACCTGGCAGGACGCACAGCAGGATCTTGCCCGCCGGCACGGTGGACTCGTCCAGGGCCCAGAGGTTGCGCGTCACGTAGTCGCCGAAGATGTACTTGCCGCCGAGGTCCGCCGCGAATTTGCTGCCGCGATAAACATAACCGCCAATCACCGCGTAGCCATCGCCGGAGGCGTGGGTGTAATCCAGGATGGGCGACTGGCTGACACCCAGGTAGGGCGGCGTCAAATCACCCTGCAAACCTTCAATCATGTTCCATTGAAAATTGAGCCCGGCGGGAGCGCCCGGTTCGATCACGTCAATTTCCTCGCGCTCCTCCGCTCCGACCTCGCCAATGAAAATTCGTCCCGTGGGGGCATCATACGTCATGCGATGAGGATTGCGGAGTCCGAGGGCGAAAAACTCCTCCAAGACCCCGGGTTGGCCAACGAAGGGATTGTCATTCGGAATAAAATAGTTCGTCGTGGACCCATTGTTCGGCTGCCGGGGAATAGCGTGGCTGATCGCGCCACCGCGCTGATCCACGTCAATCCGAAAGACGCCGGAAAAAAGGTTTTGATCAATGATCTGGGTCGGCGCTCGCGTATCGTCACCGTCCGTCCAGTAGAGAAAGCCGTTAACCGGATGGAAGAAAAGTCCACCGCCATTGTGCCAGGTGCTGTCGCCCGTTTGATCCACCAGCACCAGTTCATCCGCGAGCGCCAGGCCGTTGGGGGCGAGCGTGAAACGGGAAAGCCGGTCGTGGTATTTGCCCGGGACGTATTCGGTCGGTGGCACGTTCGGACTGCCCTCGACCGTGCCCGGCGTGACCCAGGTGTAATAAACAAACAGGTGGCGATTGGTTGCGAAGCCCGGATGAAACGCCAACCCCAGCAACCCGGAGTCACCCCAGCCCTGGCACCGGTCGCTGAGATCCAGCACGAGGTGCTTCGTGTTCACATTGGAACTGTTCGCAAATGAGTAAACCCGTCCTTCCCGCTCCCAGACCACTAGATTTGTGGTGCCGGGTAGGAACGTCAACCCCACTGCGTTGGTGAAGTAGAGCTTTGGAAAAGCGCTCACGGCCGACCAGTTTCCCGAAATAACCGGGGCCGTTTCCGGCATGATATGGTTGAGGAAAGGCCCGACGGCGGGGCGTGAACTCAGACCATAAGGCTGGGCCTGAGCGGCCATGGCCAGGCTGGTTAAGAGCAAACCGATTGCGGCGAGCAGTTTTCTTTCGACCCAGCGCGTGGAATCGGGGAGTTGTATTTCCAGCCGGTTCATGGGGGAAGATTTTCCGCCCCTTGGCCTCCCTTGGCAAGGTTTGTGTGACACCACTCTGTCCCATGCGGTAAGGTTTCAAAAGCATCAAAATGAGTCGCCCGCCCGGCGAACAGAATTGGCAATGGTCGGGACGCGCGCCCGCTCAGTCGCGGCGGGGGACGCGGGCATTCCGGTGGGAGTCAAGGGTTGGCCGGCTCACTCTTTTTCTGGCGGGCGACCAATCGGTCGAGATTCCTTTGCGCGGTCAGATAGTTCGGACGGAACCGCAGCGCCGCTTGATATTCCTTGATCGCCTCGGCGTAATTGCCGCTCATTTCGCAAACGGCGGCGAGATTGTTGTGCGCCTCGGCATTGGCGGGGTTGCTTTGGATGGCCAGGCGAAACTGCGGAATCGCCGCGGCGTAATTGGTTTGGTTGACCAACGCGATGCCGTAGTTAAGCCGCGCGCCGAGGAAGGTGGGTTTGATACGTAGCGCCTCTTCGTAATGCCAATTGGCCTGGCCAAACTTTTTCTCATCACTGTAAACATCCGCCACCCCCTTGTGTGCGCGATGATTGTTCCTAGTCACCTCCAGCGCCTGGGAGAAAAGCGCGAAGGTGGACTTCCAATGCTGCAGTTGCCTCGCCGTGAGGCCCAGGCAGATCGCGAGCACGAGGGCCGCCAACGCGCCGGTCGCGGCCGCTGGCAACTCAACCCGCCGGATCCACGCGGACATTTCCCATGCCAGCGCCACCACTATGCCCAGCATCGGCACATACGTGTAGCGGTCGGCCCAGGCCTGTCCACCGACTTGAATGAGGCCGAGCACCGGCACGAGGGTGCCGAGATACCACAGCCAACCGAAAAGCAAATGCGGCCGCAACCGCCGCTGCCAGACGGCCAGCGCGGAAATGACGCCCAGCGTGACGGCCGCGACGGCAACCCGCGCCCACGGCCACTGGCCTGGATGGGGATAGAAAACCGCGAGGTCATCGGGCCAGAAAAACTTCCGCAAATATTCGACGTAAGCGACCAACCCATTGGTAAACCGCTGAACCAGCGGCAACGAATCCCCGAATGTCATCGCGCCATCGTGGCGTTGCGTCCGCAGGGTCCAGGCACCAACGGCGGCCACCAGCGCAAAGAACGGGAGTTTTTCGAGCAGCAGCCACCTCCCCGAGACACCCCCTGGCCCGGCGACGGCAGCGGGCAGCGGGACACCCCTTTTCTTCTTCGCTTTGGCCCGCAGCGGCGGCGGGGCTGCCGGCTTTGGCGGGGGCCAGCGTTTCAACGGCCAGAAATCCAGCAGCACCAGCACGCACGGCAGGGTGACGAGCATGGATTTCGACATTAACCCCAGTGCAAACAGGAGCAGTGCGAGGCCAAATCGCCAAAGGGTGCGTCGCTCAGTGTAGCTCAGCCACGCCCACATCGTGAGCAGCCAGAAGAGGGTGCTCAACACGTCCTTGCGCTCCGTGACCCAGGCAACGGACTCCACGCGCAGCGGATGCCACGCGAACAGCGCGGCAGCGAACGCGCTGACCCACACCGCCCTGGTCATCCGCCGCACCACCCAGAAGAAAAGACCGGCGTTTAGAGTGTGCAGGAGTGCGTTGTGAACATGCATCGGACCGGCGCGCATGGTGAAAACCACTTCGGCCCCGGGCTTCCCTTGCTCGCCAGCAGGTTTCTCACCAAAGAACTGGCAGTCGAACATCAGGGAGAGCCACGTGAGCGGGTGCCAGTTGCCGGAGTGGCTTTGGGTGAACGCCCATGCGACGCTTTTCGCATTCAGCCCGCTGCGGACGATCACGTTTTCCTTGACGTAAACCTGATCGTCGTAGTCAACGAAATCAAAAGTCCGCGCTGGCCAATAGACGGCAAACGTGCTGATTGCCAGCAGAAGGCAAATCAACACGTCGCGCCAACGACCACGAAAGAGCTCCATACGATGACGTGAATCACGATATCAAGTTCACCATTTCAATTCCTGCAACCGCCGGGCGACTTCCCCGGCGTTGACGCGGCTGTTGAAGGCGGAGATCCGGAAGTAGCCTTCGCCGTTTTTGCCAAAACCGCTGCCGGGTGTGATGACCACGTTTGCCTCGTTTAGAATTTTGTCGAACGCCTGCCAGCTCGTGAGGCCCTTTGGCGTTTGCACCCAGATGTAGGGCGCATTGACGCCGCCGAAAACTGTCAACCCGGCGGCTCTGGCACCGGCGACGAGCACCTGCGCATTGCCCATGTAATGCTGGATCAAGGCTGCCACCTGCGCCTTTCCTTCGGGGGTGTAGAGCGCCTCAGCGGCACGTTGGACGGGGTAACTCACGCCGTTGAATTTGGTGCTCGAGCGCCGCGACCAAAGCGGATGCAAGGCCGTGCGCCGACCGTCCGTCGTCGACGCCAACAATGTTTTGGGCAGCACGGTGAAAGCGCAACGCGTGCCGGTGAACCCGCCATTCTTGGAAAAGCTGCGGAACTCGATGGCGCAATCGCGCGCGCCGGGGATTTCATAAATCGAATGCGGAATCGCCGGATCAGAAATGTACGCCTCGTAAGCGGCATCATAGAGGATGATGGCCTGATTGGCGAGGGCGTAGGCAACCCACGCCTCGAGCTGGGCCCGAGTGGCCACCGCCCCGGTCGGATTGTTCGGGAAACAAAGATAAATGACATCCACTGGTTCGCGGGGAACTTCCGCGACAAATCCGTTCGCCGCCGTGCATTGAAGATATACCAGGCCCGCGAACGCTCCGGCCTCGTCCGCGACGCCGGTATGGCCGGCCATCACGTTCGTGTCCACATACACCGGATAAACCGGATCGGTGATGGCGATGCGGTTTTGCGGGCCGAGGATGTCGAGGATGTTGCCGCAATCGCATTTGGAGCCGTCGGAAATAAACACTTCATCGTCCGCCACGTCGAGCCCATGGTCCCGATAATCATGCTGGGCGATGGCGGCCCGCAGAAACTCATAACCCTGCTCCGGTCCGTAGCCACGGAAAGTTTCACGGTTCGCCATTTCATCCACCGCCCGGTGCAGCGCCGTGATGACCGCGGGCGGCAAGGGTTCGGTCACGTCGCCGATGCCGCAGCGGATGAGGCGTTTCGCGGCGGCGGAATTGGCATCGCAAAACGCCTTCACCCGGCGGCCAATTTCTGGAAAGAGATAACCCGCCTTCAGTTTCAAATAATGATCGTTTAAGTAAGCCATGGACAATGTCGGTTGTGGTTCATGTTGAGTGCAAATTCAAAGGCGGGACGCTAATGGAAACCGCGGGAGGATGCAAGGAGTGAGGGACTGGAGTGCGCGATCGGCAGCCGGCAACGAACCGTGGCGGATTGATGAGGCGACCGTCGGTGGGCTAGACATCGCAACTGGCGGGCGGATCCTCTTCTACTTCCTGGGCTTCCGGGGTGTTTTGCGGTGCCAGCCGTTGGCGCGCTTTTTCGGCGGCGGCCGTCTGTCCGTATTCCGACTCGATGCGCCGGAGCAACGCCACGGCCTTGTCCGGGTGGTTCAGTCGGGAATAAAGATTGCACAGATGAATGGCGGCCCAACCCCAGCGCTCAGGTCTGAGTTTATGCCGGAGAATCTCCTCGTATTCCAAGGCCGCAGCCAGGTAGCTATGGAGATCGTTCTCGTAAATCTCCGCGATCCGAAAAAGGGAATGCACTTCGCGGGGGTGCTTTTTGTGAAAGTCTCGCAGTTGTTGAATCGCCTCCAGATAGTTGCCCGCCTCCCATTCGGTTTGCACCTGCTCGTAATCCGCGTTCTTCACCTCCGCATCCTCGTCCGCATAGATCATTTTGACCGTGCGATGGGCAAAGAAATACGAAACGTCATGCGCAATCAAAAGCCCAAAAACGAGGAGATTCAGCAGCCACGCCCCGCCGCACAACATCATGCGCCGGTAATCGTCATTGAATGGGGAAGCCTTCCTCGTCGCCGAGGTATCGCCATCGCTCGACGCGGCGGCCACCGAATCCGTTCCGGCCGCCATCACCTTCGCATGATACGCAATCATGAAACCGCCGAGCACGATCGCGCCCGTCAGCAACACTAGGTACAAGAAGGCTTTGACTCCTGCATTCATCGATTCAATTTGCTCAAAATGTGCCGCATCCAAGCGCTGGAAAAAAACCGCCCCCGGGGGTTAAATTAAAATCCCGGCGACGGTAGCCGTCAGGTAACTCGCCAGCAAGCCACCAATCATGGCCCGCACTCCGAGCTTCGCCATCTCTCCCCGGCGCTCCGGTGCGAGCGAACCGATGCCCCCGACTTGAATGGCAATACTGCTAAAATTGGCAAAGCCGCACAACGCATACGTGGCCAGCGTGAAACTGCGCTCCTCAATCATTGTCCGCGGATTGGTCAGGGAGAGATAGCCGATGAATTCGTTGAGCACAATGCGCTCACCCAGGATTTGACCGATGGTCAGACAATCCTGCGCGGGCACGCCCATGAGCCACGCGAACGGCGCATTGACCCAGCCAAACACGATTTGAAGCGGGGTGTGGGTGTGAATGCCGACCTGGCGCAACCCGCAAGCGATCACATAATTGACCAGGGCCACCACCGCCACAAAGGCGATCAACATGGCGATCACATTGAGCGCGAGGAACAGACCATCGCTGGCCCCCCGGCACAGGGCATCGATGCTGTTGGCCGTGGTGCGCTCCACGTTAGCGGGCGCCGTGCCGGCGGTTTCGCTCGGCTCAGTTTCGGGCAGCATGATCTTGGAAATCATCAGTGCCGCCGGCGCGCTGAGTACCGAGGCGGTGAGCAGATGGCCGGCGATTGCTGGATGGCCGGCGTCCAGCCCCAGCTTGACATAAACGGCCGCGACACCGCCGGCGATGGTCGCCATGCCGCCGACCATGAGGCACAGCAATTCGCTGCGGGTCATGCGGGCGACATAAGGCTTGATGACCAGCGGGGCCTCGGTCTGGCCCATGAAAATATTCGCGGCGGCGGCCACTGTTTCACTGCCGCTGGTGCGCATCGCCTTCCGCATCACCCAGGCAACCGCATGAACCACCCGCTGCAAAAGGCCCCAATGATAGAGGAACGAAGAAAGGGCCGAGACGAGAATGATCGTGCCGGTCACCATGACGCCAAAGATGAAGGGACTCTGGGGAAACGCGTGCTTCATCACCCCGTCCATGGCCAGCGGACCAAAGACGAACTGACAGCCCTCGTTGGAAAAATTGACCAGCTTGTTGATCGCCCGACCCGCCAGATCAAACACGCCAGCGCCGAAACGCGTCTTGAGAATAAACAGGGCAAAACCAAACTGGAGCGCCAACCCCCACCCCACCGTGCGCCACGGAAACAGTTTGCGATGGTAGGAACACAGCCACGCGAGCCCAATGAAGGCAACCAACCCCAACCCGCTGATCAATTTTGGTTCCATGGACCCGAAGGCTAGCGGCGGTAATTGCTCATTGTTTTGGCCACGTCCGGGCCACTTGCGCCGCCAGTTTGGCGAGCCAAATCCCTGGCTTCGCCTGGGCTAGTTTCGCGCTGGTGAATTTTGGGGCGAGCCCGTGGGTCTGCGTGAAACGCTGGTTGACTAATTTAGGGTCACGCACCAAGCCGGCCAACCCCAGACACGCGATGTTCAGCTGCCGGCAACGATAGGCGATTTCGCCAACTCCCTTGCCCATCAAAGTTGATTTGTCGATGGCCCCCTCGCCGGTGATCACCAAATCCGCCGCACTGAGCCGGCGCTTGAGTTCCACGTGCCGCGCAAACAGATCAAATCCCGGCACCAGCCGGGCACCCAGAAAACAACGCAGACCGAAACCTAATCCCCCGGCCGCACCCGCCCCCGACTCGGCAGCACAGGGTCGGTTCAAATCCCGCTCGGCGGTCACTGCCAGACGGCGAAGGCATTGATCCGCCGCCGTAAAATCCTTGGGCTTCAGCCCTTTTTGAGGACCGTACACCCGAGAGCAACCGCTCGGGCCGAGCAAGGGGTTTTGCACATCGACCGCGACCAGTAGCTCTTCAAACCAGCGCACCCGGGGTGGTGGGACAATCCGGGCGAGGGCTTTGAGTCCCGTCCAATGTTGAATCGGCACATCCTGCTTGTCCAGAAAGCTCCAACCCATGGCACGGGCGACTCCAAAGCCGCCGTCATTTGTGGCGCTGCCGCCAATCCCCACCAGACAGCGCCGGGCGCCTTTTTTGACGGCGGCCTGCAGCACCGCACCCAAGCCGAAAGTATCGAGTTCAAATGGGTGATACTTGCGGGGCGGTAATAACGCCAGCCCGATGATCTTCGCGGTCTCAATAATGGCCAGTTTGGAATGCGGTTCCCATCCCCAATGGGCCTGGCATGGACGGTGGGCCGCATCGACCGTTCGAGTGGTTTGCGGCTCGGCCTGCAAGGCGTGACTCAGGATTTCACCAAAGCCATCGCCGCCATCGCTCATGGGGAGCAGTTCCAGAGTGTCGGTGGGACGCGCTTCGCGCCAACCGCGGGCGATCGCCTCCGCAGCCGCTTGCGCCGTGAGCGTGCCTTTGAACTTGTCCGGAGCAATAAGAACGTGCAGTGACATGGGCCGGGATTTAATCATTTTGAATCCCAAAGTCCAAGGGCTAATGTCCGCAATTGCGTTCCGCAAATGCAGACGATGAGTCGGGGGCGCTATTGGAGGCGGAAATGAAATTATCCCTGTCAAATGATTGCGCTTGCCGCGCAATCTTTGAATACCTTGGAAGGGTATCTTTGGCGCTCGCGCGGTTGGCGGCACACGACCCGGGCGGGCGGCTCTGCAATCGCCCAGCAAATATTCCTGGGATTGGCCGCTCGCCCGGGCCGGCTTTGCCAGCCATCCGGAAAAATTCATCGATGCCCTGCTCGCCGAGGTTAAACGGCTCCAACTCGACGGCGTGGACATTGATCTCGAAGGTCGCGGCGCTTTTGATGCCGACCAGGCCGCTTACGTCGCGTTTGTTCGCACCCTTTCCACACGGCTTCACGCGGAAGGCAAGCACCTCACCCTGGACACGTTTTCCTACCACTGGAACGCGCCCAATCAAACCTGGTGGCCGGATTTGCTGCCGCTCGTGGATGGCCTGACCTCAATGGGCTACTCGGAACTCGGATCGAAGGCCCCGGAGTGGCGACGGTTCGAATTTCAAAAGGCCGCCGCGGGCAAATACGCCAAGCGCCTGATGATCGGTTTGCCGGCCGACCGTAATGATTGGCGCGGCAGCAGCCTTGCGGAACACCTGGAATGGTGCACGCAAGACGGCGGGGTTGGCGTTTCCTTTTGGGACGCGCAAGTGCCGGCTACTGGATGGCACAAACCTGAAACCTGGAAATCCCTCGGAGCGATCCGGGGAAAACATTGAGGAGAAATTCGTCGGCCAATCCGTCCATCGACCGGGCATGCCCATCCAGCAAACCCGGCTTGACGAAACCCGCCACCCGCCCTGCACCGCAAAAAGTGGCCGCGGTTTTTCACAACTTTACGGGCGACCGATTCCAGTTTATTATTGATTTAATGTTGATGGATAAAACCTTGAACATCCTTGCGAAGGCGCACGGCGACCCGACCCGGCATCGTTCGCTGCACGAATTGGAAACCGGGCTGGCGGCATTGCCCCCGGCACCGAGGGATTCCGGACGGGTGGTGCTGCTCGTCCGCCGCCCCGCCGAAAATGCGCGTGAGGTTTTGCCTCGCGCGCAACTTTCACCGGACGAAGGTCTGCCCGGCGACAAGTGGGGCCTGAAACCAGTGCGCAACCCGGAGGCGCAGCTGACCGTAATGCGACACGATCTAGCCGAGTTAATCGCCAATAGCCAATCCCTGGCACTCTTTGGCGACAACCTCTTCGTTGCCCTCGACATCTCGACCGCCAACCTACCGCCCGGCTCGCGTCTGCGCGTGGGTGGGGCCGTGGTCGAAGTCACCCCCCTGCCCCACGACGGCTGTAGCAAATTCAAGGCGCGCTTTGGGAATGACGCGGTGGGCTTCGTAAACGCGAAGCCCACCCGCGACCAAAACCGGCGCGGTATTTACTGGCGCATAATCGAGCCGGGCGAGGTGAAGATCGATTCAACCATTGCAGTGCTTTCCAGGCCTGTTTCAGCCTGACCCAGATCACCCGCCCTCGAAATTCGCCCGCACAACGCGGAGGACATTTTCCCCGAGCAGCTTGCGAATGGTCGCGTCCGAGTGACCACGCTGCACCAGGCCAACTGTGAAGAGCGGCCAGTTCGTCCACGCCAGGCTTTGCTCGGCGTGCGGCTTGGGACGGTAATCGTCCGCGGGCCAGAGATGTTCCCACCGCGAACCCGCAGCGGACAGGGGGGATGTTCCATCCTTGCGCCGAAGCACTTTCGCGCGCTCGGCTTCCTCATTCCGCGAAGTGTAGGAGATGTCCGGACCGATGGCCACATGGTCCGCCCCGAACTTTTTCACGGCATAGTCAAGGTGATCCAGAAACGCGCCAATATCCCCGGCTCCACCGAGGAATCGCGGGATGCAACAGATGCCGATGAGGCCACCGGTGTCGCAAATCGCCTTCACCGTCTCGTCCGGTTTGCTGCGAAAATGTTTATAGAGTCCGGCGCAGGCGGTGTGGCTCGCCACCATGGGCTTTCGGGATGCCTTCGCGGCCTCGAAGCTCGTCCGCCAACCCGAATGCGCCACGTCCACGATGACCCCAAGCCGGTTCATCTCCGCGACCACCGCCAGGCCAAAGTCCGAGAGCCCGCCGTCGTTGGGTTCTCCCGCGCCATCGCCGATCGGATTCCGGCGGTTGTACGTCAAGTGCATCATGCGCACACCCAATTCCTGAAAAATGCGAATCAGCCGCAACTCATCGCGGACACTCTCCCATTGCTGGCGCAACGGCACGCCGTTGGTGGTGAAATACAGGCAGAGCTGGCCCGCCTTTTTCGCCGCGCTAATGTCATCGGGCTTCACCGCCTTGAAGCAATCCTCCCGCCCCAGGTCCGTCGCGTGGGTAAATCTCGCCAAGCGCTTGATGAGCCGCAGCGGGTCGCTGCCCTCCTCACCGGTATTTTGAAAAATGCACGTCACGCCGGCGGCGCGGAAAGCTGCGAGATACTCCTTTCGCTCGCTCGCGTCGGTTGCCCAGCGCGTCATGCTCATCTCCTCGCGCAAGTCGGCTAACTCCGGCTCGGTCGCGCCGCCCTCAGCGAAGGCGGCGAACTTCGCACCGTCCAGCGCTGCGCACGGGGCAAAGCCGTAGCTCTCGAAAACCAGCGACTCCGCATGCAACTTGAAGCCGTATTCGAGGTCACGATGGCTGGGTTTAAGCAAGGACATCGCGATGTCACGGCTTTTCTGAATTACCTCGTTCGGGGGCGATAAAACGGAAACCGGCGCCGCGGCACGCGCGCGGAGGGCGGGGATTCCTCCACCCAGGCCAAGCAGGGACAGCGGGACGGTCGAACGCAGGAAGCGCCGGCGGGAGTGGGTGCGGTTCATACAATGAAGAGTTAAGCGAAGCGCGGGACGGGTCAAGCCCCGGCATGCCAGAAGCTCTCCCTGTCCCGCCGGCAAGTGTATTCCAAGCAACCGAGCGCTGCGCAGACTAACGGGAGCTGAATGACCGGAAATTCATTTTGATTTAAATCCACCCGCCGCGCGGCCCTTCATGTTGCGTTAAGGTGACCGGGCGTAAGTTGGTGCCATGAATATTCGCCGACCGTCGCACCGCTGGCTAGTCGTGGATGATGATCCGGCCCTGCTTGAATTAACCACCCATGTCCTGCGCAGCGTGGCCGGCAGTGAAGTGGTGGCCTTTCATGAGCCACTGCGGGCACTGGAAATGATCTTCGCCGCCCCGGAATCGTTCGAACTCGTGGTGACGGATTTCAATATGCCCGGCCTCGACGGTTTCGAACTCGCGCACCAGATCCAGGCTCGAGCTCCGCGCCTGCAGGTCTTGTTGATCTCCGGCGCCGAGCTCGACTCCGACGAGGTGACGCACGCGGGCGTGCAGGGATTCCTGCCCAAGCCCTATCGTCCATCCCAGTTACTCGAAACCGTGCGCCGATTACTTCAGCCCCATCACGAAAGTCAAGAAAACCCAACCGCGCCACTTCCCGCCCATTGCTTTCCGTCCGCCAAACAACCCCCAACCAAAGGATCGTTATGAGAACCAAAAGCATAATCGCAATCACCGGCGCCTTGCTCACCCTGATTGGATTGAGCACCGCGCTGGCCCAAGCACGTCTCAAATTGCCCCCCAAGGTCCATGCTAACCGTCCGGCGCACCACCTCAACCCTCCTCTTCCACCGCATCCAACGGGGCGCTTCGGCGATCCCCTCCCCGGGCTTACCACCGCGCAACTGGCCGCCTTCGCAGCCGGCCAGGAGGAATTCGAAAACGTGGAGACCCCTGACAGCGGCCTGGGTCCGATCTTCAACAATGTCTCGTGCGCCGCGTGCCACACCTCGCCGGTCATTGGGGGCGCCAGCGCAACCTTCGTCACCCGCTTCGGTCGCATGGTGAATGGCGTATTCGATCCGCTGACCGAAAAGGGCGGCTCGTTGTTGCAACAATTCGCCATTGATCCCGCCGTGCAGGAAGTCATCCCGCCCGAGGCAAACGTGATTGCGCGCCGCATCACCACGCCCCTTTTCGGCGCGGGTCTAATTGAAGCAATTCCCGATGATGCGATCCGAGCCAATGCCCAGCGCCTGAAACCGGATGGCGTGCGCGGTCGGGTTTCGACGCTTACAGATGTGATGACGGGGGCAAACCGCGTGGGCCGGTTCGGCTGGAAGGCTCAACAGGCAACCTTGCTCGCGTTCGCGGGTGACGCCTACGTGAACGAGATGGGCATCACCAGCCGCTTCTTTCCGATCGAGAATGCACCGAACGGCAACATGGGGCTCCTGGCGATCTTCGACGCATTCCTGGACCCCGAAGACGCCGTGGATCCGATCACAAAAAGGGGAGATATCGATGCCGCAGCGGATTTCATGCGTTTCCTTGCCCCGCCACCGCCGCTGCGGTTCACAGCGTCCGCCAGCTCCGGCCAAACGATCTTTAACCAGATCGGCTGTGCTGCCTGCCACCAACCCATGATGCAGACCGGGGTGAGCCCGGTGGCTGCCTTGGACCGCAAACCCGTGCCGCTCTACTCCGACTTGCTCCTGCACGACATGGGCGCGCTCGGTGACGGCATTGCGCAAGGTACGGCCGGAATCCGCGATCTGCGAACCGCGCCGCTCTGGGGTTTGCGCGGTCGACCGGCATATCTTCACGATGGCCGGGCGACGACCGTGGACACCGCCATCCGTGCTCACGATGGCGAGGCATTACGCAGCCGGGACAACTACCAAGGCCTCAACCGGAGGCAACAGCAGCAACTGCTCGAGTTTCTGAATTCGATCTGAGCGCCACGGATTTGCTGAATAACCAAAGCGCCGAGACGCGCGGCTGGCAGGGGTGAGTAAACATTTCTCCCTGCCAGCCTGGCGCATACGGTATTCACTCGGGAATTATTCTATTTTGGACCAAGGACCTTGATCGCGATTTCACGGTCATCGTTCGCACCAAGGTGGAGAAGCCCGGATGGGTAAAGCGCTGGAATGCCAAACCCGAACTCGACATCGCGGGCGTGTCGTTTAAATAATCTTTGCCGGTAACCGCATTCAAGCCAACATGAAATCCATCTGCCTAACCACCATCAGCGCAGTCACCCTCGCCATCTCCGCCTGCCCTAGTCGGGCGCATCTCATCGGCGATGATGCCCACGACCACACCGCACTTAAATACGCGTTCAGCTTGCCGCCACCAGCTGGCATCGTGCTCCGCAATCATGAGGGGGCGCGCCACGTGATCCTGCTGGCTGCGGCCGGGCAAAATCCAGGGTTGTTAGCGGCCGTGGCCGACAACGTCGGCGCGGGCAGTTCCGGCAATTCCCCCGCCACGCGCGTCGCGGCCGCTTTCACCCTCTTCGCGCCCAAGGTAAAGACGCGCGCGGATGAACACTTTCTCTACGTCGAGTCCAGCGGAATGCCCGCGCACACCATGATGGTTGGCATCACCGCGTGGCAGCAGCAGGTGCCTTTGCCCCAGGCTTACTCCGGCAACAACGCCTGGCGCATTCCGCTGCATCCCGTGGTGGCGGCCAATCCAGCGTCGATCAAGGGCCGTTTCCTGCGCGGCGCGATCGCGCTGGCGGCCAATGGCATTCCCATTTTCAATCCCCAGAACAATCGCGGCGAAATCGCCCAGGAAATCGGCGAGCTTGACCAATGGGGCGGCCACTGCGGGCGCGCGGATGACTACCATTACCACGCGGCGCCGCTGCATTTGCAAAGTGTGCTCGGCAAGTCCCTGCCGGTCGCCTACGCGCTGGATGGATATCCGCTTTACGGCCTGACCGAGCCCGACGGCTCCCCACCCGCGAAGCTCGATTCTTTCAATGGCCACGAAACGCCCGCGCTCGGTTACCACTATCACGCCTCAACGAAGTATCCCTACGTGAACGGGGGCTTCCATGGTGAGGTCGTCGAGGCGGGCGGACAGGTCGATCCGCAGCCGCGGGCGCAGAGTGTGCGCGAGGCCGGCGCCCCTTTGCGCTCCGCGAGGATCACCGGCTTCAGCGCGAAAAGCGATAAAAGCTACCGCTTGAAATACGAAGTCGGCGGCGAATCGCGTGCCATCAACTACGTGCTCAACGACGACCAGTCCGTGAAGTTCGAGTTCATCGATGGTCGCGGCCAGGTGAAGTCGGAGACCTATTCGCCGCGTCCGGGCCGCAGTGGCGGCGATCGGCCGCCCGGCGGTCCGAAAGGAAAAGACGGCCCGCAGAAGGGCCCGCCCGGACGAGGCGATCGGCCGCCTCCACCGCCCGACCGAGCCGATACGCGGCCGCCCCGCGACGAAAGACCCTCCACACCGCCACTTATTTTCACGCCGAAGCACAGCGGCAACTTCGTTCTGCGCAGTTCGGCCGGGCCTGACGGTGGCGCCTTGCCAGCGGAGTTCACTGGCGATGGCGCAGGCGTATCACCGCCGCTCGATTGGAAAGGTGCCCCGGTGGGGACGAAAAGTTTTGCGGTCGTGATGGATCACCTCGCGCCCGGGAACGACATGAAGTGTTATTGGACGATGTGGGACATTCCCGCGAACGTCACCAGCCTGCCGAAAAATGCGCAGGGCATCGGCAAACTCGGTCGCGGTTTCAAGGGCGCGCCCGGCTACGAACCGCCGCATTCGCAGGGGCCCGGCCTCAAGACCTACACGATTCACATCTACGCGCTCTCCGCGCCGCCGCCGCTCGACCGGCCGCCACGGGAAGTCACGCGCGAGTTGCTGCTCGCCGCCATCAAGGATTCGATTCTCGATAGCGCAGAGTTGAAAGTCACCCATACGCGACCCGGCTCCGCCCGGTGAAGGCGAACGTCGCGGCCCTGCTGACCAGAAGAATGGCAAAGGAAAATAGGAGGACCAATCTCAACATGAGCACGAAGCCGCGCGGCGGCGACAGGAAGGGCGACCACTGGGGGCGCACACTCGGCGCGGAACAATACCAATGGCTGAAGTGCACGCTGGAAACGAGCCGGGCAAGTTCACCTTTGTCTTCACGCGCTATCTCGTCGGCGGACAAACGCCGGAAGTTCGAGGCGAGTCGAGGCCTCGCACTTTTTCGAGTGGGGTGGCAGGGAACTGGACGGCAGAAACACCTTCGCGCAGAATCGCGCCGGGTGGGCCGCGCCGATCCACGACCTACTGGTCAAGCGCAGCCGGGTCATCGTCTTCCACGGCCACGACCACCTCTACGTTCGCGTTGAGCGCGCGGGCGTGATCTTTCAGGATGTTCCCCAACCCGGACACGCGCGCGGCACCATGCGCAGCGCGGAGTAGTATGGCTACGGGCGCGGCGTGGTGCTGCCGAGTTCAGGAATCATGAGGATGCCGGGCATGAACTCATCCCGCCAGGCCCCTCCCTTGAAGACGCGGCGTGAATTTTTGAAAAACACGTTTAAGGATCAGGTGGACGTCCCGGAAGATCGCCAGTATATCGGCTTTGACGGCTACCAGAACGCGATGGACAGACTAAAAAATGGTGACATTGCCATTTTGGCCACGCCGCCGGCCTTTCGCTGGGTGCATTTCAAATACGCGATTAAATACACCTACGCGGACGGCTCGAAGTTCTATTTCTATGGCCGCACCATGCTGGGGTGCTACGACAAGTTTTCCAGCATTGCGCACGGGGCCAAAGGCATGGCCACCATCTCGCTGGGGAGCCATTCGCTGGCCAAGGCGGGACGCATTTACAAAGGTCAACAGGTGAAAAGCGAGGACGAGGTCTGGGCCGCGTTTCCGCAGGCCAATGCGCCGGATCCCTACGAAATGGAATGGTAGGATCTCCTCGAAGCCGTCCGCGAAGACAAGCCTTACCGTGAAGTCAAACGCGCGGCCATGGCCAGCATGATCACCGCCATGGGACGTCATGCCGCGCATACCGGGCAGGAAATCGAATGGGCGGATTTCAAAAATCACGACCATGAGTTGGCGCCGGACGTGGACAAGCTGACTTCGGACAGCCCCACTCCACTGCTGGCCGTGAACGGCAAATACCCGGTTCCGGAGCCGGGGATTAAGCGGAAGCGTGAATTTTAGCCGCCAACGCGTCAGAAAAAAGCGCCGCAATTTTGGGACCAGGTTCTGACTTTTCACCCGGCTCGCGAAATCCCGGACCTCATTGCTGGCTTCGTCAGGTGGCGTGCTCCTTTCTGCCGAACCGAGGTTTGTTTGATGAATTCAGCCGCTCATTGCAACTGCTGATCACAACAATCTGGCTGCGGCGTGGCTGATGGCCAGAGTTCTGTTCTTGGCTTTTGAGTTCGGTCCATGGACATGGGGGCGGTCCGCAGCCGAGACGAAACTGCTTGCCCGCCCGTTTTAGTAATGCGTAATATTCGCCTGATGATTCGAGTCGTCGAGAAGTTCTCGACGTTCTGGTGGTGGATCGGTTAATGGGCGGGTGCCGAAGGATTGCGCGGCAATCCATTTAGCCCCGGCCGGCAGCGATGATCCACACGGTGACAAAGTCGGTTTGCACGTCGGCTTTTTACGCGGGAGCGTTGAGTTCGCTTCTAGTTCGTAATCAATCAGTTGTGCGCGCTTAGCTCAGTGGTAGAGCATTACCTTCACACGGTAGGGGTCGCAGGTTCGAAACCTGCAGCGCGCACCATCTTTGCTCAGGAAATCGAGGGTTTCGCTGTTTCAGATCCCGTTGTTGCACAGCCGTCACCCCGTAAGCTCAAAATCATGAAATAGCGGTGTCCGAATCGCTAAAAACAAGATAGGAAGACTTCCCCTGGCGGTGAAGAGTCTCATTATGCTTCCGACCAAGTGCGATCTCCTTGCGGCGTCTCCTACGAATCGTCAATGGCTGTCGCCCCTCCGGGGCTTATCCGATTCTTGTCGTGCACCCACGGCTAACGCCGTGGGCTGCTTT
The DNA here is from genome assembly GCA_043742955.1 of Verrucomicrobiota bacterium. Classification (GTDB taxonomy): domain Bacteria; phylum Verrucomicrobiota; class Verrucomicrobiia; order Limisphaerales; family JAYTXL01; genus JAYTXL01. Next base: position 30,768 of record JAYTXL010000285.1, read on the forward strand.
CTTCTGCACCTCCGGCGCTGGGAAATGTTTTGACGCCAGTGCTCTTGAATTTGTATTTGCCAGCGGGCGGCGGAGGGACAAGATTAGGCTCACCATGCCGAACCATTTGCCACGATGGGCCGACGCGTTTCTGACGCGGCGCGATTTTTTGTCGCGTTGTGGCATGGGCATGGGCGCGCTGAGTCTCGCCGGGATCCTCGGTGAAACGGGTCTGTTGTCACCAGCCCAGGCGGCTGAAGCCGCGAATCCGCTCGCGCCCAAAGCGCCGCATTTTCCGGCCAAGGCCAAACGTGTCATCCATTTTTTCCTCAATGGCGGGCCGTCGCAGGTGGATACGTTTGATCCCAAGCCAGCGCTCTCGAAATACGCGGGTAAACCGTTGCCCGGCGAAAATCCCCGCACGGAACGCAAGACCGGCGCGGCGCTGGCCTCGCCGTTCAAGTTTCAGAAATACGGCCGGAGCGGCATCGAGGTAAGCGACATTTTTCCGCGCGTGGCAGAGCACATCGATGACATCGCGGTCATTCGCTCGATGCAGGCAGAGCTGCCGAACCACGAGCCATCGCTGATGCTGATGAACTGCGGTGATGCCGTGCAGAGCCGCCCGAGCGTGGGCGCATGGGTGACGTACGGCTTGGGCACGGAGAACCAGAACCTGCCTTGTTTCATCGCGATGTGTCCGAGCGGCTATCCGATCAAGGACGCGGACAACTGGTCGGCGGGCTTTCTGCCCGGTGTTTTTCAGGGGACGTTCATTGATCCGCAGCACACGCAGATCGAGAAATTGATCGAGCATATCCGCAGCGATTTCGCGACGCTCAAGGAGCAGCGACAGCAGCTTGATCTGTTGCAGCAATTCAATGAGGAGCACCGCCAGCGCCGCCAGAAAGACGCGCGCGTCGAGGCGCGCATCCAGTCCTTTGAGCTGGCCTATCGGATGCAGATGGAGGCCGCCAACGCCTTTGATATCAGCAAGGAACCGCCGGCCATTCGTGATCTCTATGGCCCGGGAGTGCACGCGCGGCAGACGCTCATTGCGCGGCGCCTGCTGGAGCGCGGCGTGCGTTACGTGCAGCTTTGGCATGGCGCGGGCCAGCCGTGGGACAACCACGATGACATTCAGAAGCACGCCGGTCTCGCGAAGGAAATCGACCAGCCCATTGGGGCGCTGCTCACCGATTTGAAGCAGCGCGGAATGCTGGCGGATACGTTGCTGATCTTTGGCGGTGAGTTCGGCCGCACCCCGGCGGTGGAGTTGGGCACCAAGGGGCGTGACCACAATCCCTACGGCTTTTCCATGTGGCTCGCCGGTGGCGGCGTGAAGGGCGGCACGATCTGTGGCGCCACGGACGAATTTGGCTACCAGGCGGTGGAGAACAAGGTGCACGTCCACGATTTGCACGCGACGATCCTGCATCTGCTTGGTTTTGATCATGAAAAATTCACCTATCGCTACGCGGGGCGCGATTTTCGTTTGACCGATGTTCACGGCCGCGTGGTGAAGGAAGTCCTGGCCTAGGCTATTCCGTTTCGGTTTTGGAAACACGGTGCAGCAGTCCCGTAGCAGGGGGCGAAAGGAAGCTTCGCGGTGAACAAACATTGACGGTTACGCCGGGAGAAAAAACGGGCGGGAGAATCCCACCTCCGGCACCCGCTGGGCAATCAACTCCTCGACCGACCGGTGTACGGCGCGCGATGGCCGTATTCGAGCAGGCCAGTGACGGCTTCGTATCCACCCTCTTTGACCGTGATTGCCGGCACATCCTAACCCACCTGCCCGCCGAACCGGCGACTCTCCTCACCGCGCGAACGCCGGCGATTCAGAGCCACTCCGGCCAAGCCCTGCTCAAATCAATTATGAAAAATTGCGACTGGGCCATCCCGGCGGGCACCCACATGCCGCGAAATCAGTTTTTCTCGATGCAGGCATAGGCGTTATGACTGTGGATGCTTTCGTAGTTTTCCGCCTCTACCTTGTACCACGTCACGTCTGGATGAGAATTGAGCCGCAGCGCGACATTGCGGACGAGGTCCTCGACGAAAACCGGGTTTTCATACGCGCGCTCCGTCACCGCCTTTTCATCCTGCCGTTTCAGCAACGAGTACAGCTCGCTGCTGGCCGAACTCTCCACGAGGGCGATCAGATCCTCGATCCAGATGGCCTGGCGGGAGCGAATTTGCACCGTGACACTGCCCCGCTGATTGTGCGCCCCATACTTGCTGATGGCCTTCGAACAAGGACACAACGTGGTAACGCCGACGATCACGGTGAGGACGAAATCAAACTCCTGGTGGCACGCGGTGGCATCGAAGCGCGCCGTGTAGTCCATCACGCTGGCCATCCCGGAAACCGGGGCTGTCTTGGTCAGGAAGAAGGGAAACTCCATCTCCAGGTGCGCGGTTTCGGACTTGAGCTTTTGCTGCATCGCGCGCAAAATATCTGTGATATTCTCCACATGCACCACGCCTCCGTGGGCGTTGAGCACCTCGATGAAGCGACTCATGTGAGTGCCCTTGAACTCCTTGGGCAGATCCACGTACATGCCGATCAGGGCGATGGTATTTTGGAGGGCGTGCGCCTTGTCGCGAATCTGAATGGGAAAACGCAATCCGCGCACTCCCACCTTATCGATCCGGAGCTCGCGGTGGTCGCGCTCACTTTGCTTGTCATGCAACGGTGCCCGGGCCTTGCCCTTGCTCACCGCCCGGACTGGCGTCCCCTCAGAATCACTTATTCGCGACATAACCAGAAACTAACAGCCCACGCCGGCATTGCCAAAGCAAATGTAGCGCCCCGAAGCGGGGTCAGGCGGAGGGGAGACATCTCAGACTGGCAAAACCGTCAGGTCGGCCTCTTCGTCCGGTTCGACAATCACCGGGGCGATGGCTTGCAGTTTGTCTTGGGGGTCGAGGTTGACTAGTTTGACACCCATGGTGTTGCGGCCCGCTTCCCGAATGTCCTTAACAGGCGTGCGCACCATTTGTCCGCCGACGGTGATGAGCATGATCTCGTCACTGTCCTTCACCGTGAGTGCGCCGACGACCCCGCCGGTCTTGTCGGTGGTTTTCATGGTGATGATGCCTTTACCACCGCGGGATTGGACGCGATATTCGCCGAAATCGGTGCGCTTACCGATGCCGTTTTCGCCCGCGACGAGCAGCGTTGCGTCCGTAACCACCAGGGCGAGCGCCACGACCTCATCGGTCTTCTCCAGCGTGATGCCCCGGACTCCGGTCGCGGAGCGGCCCATGGAGCGAACGTCCGATTCATTGAAGCGAATGCTCATGCCTTCGCGCGTGATGAGCACGACGCCGTCGCCGGGGTCTTTGACCTCATCATTTTCCACAAGGCTGCCGCGGGTGAGTTTGACCTCCATAAGGGAGTCACCCACATCAATGCCAATGGCAATGATCCCCCCCTTGCGGACGTTGGCGAAATCACTGAGCGAGGTCTTCTTCACGGTGCCCAATTTTGTGGCAAAAAAGAGTTCGCCGGGCTGCTGCCAGGTGGCGTCTTCCTTGTTGGGACCGGATTTCGAGAGGATCCGGATCATGGCGGTGACTTTTTCCTCGGCTTGCAGCTCGAGGAGATTCGCGATGCTGCGGCCCTTGGAGACGCGGCCCAGGTCGGGAATTTCGTGCACGCGCTCGACGTAAACCCGACCCCGGTTCGTAAAGAACATCAGATAGTCGTGCGTGCTGGCGGTGAATAGATGCTCGATAAAATCGGATTCTTCCGGGGTATCGCTCGCGCGCGTCGACATGCCGATAACCCCCTTGCCGCCCCGGCGCTGGGCGCGATAAGCCGACACGTTGGTGCGTTTGAGCAGGCCGCCGTGCGTGAGCGTGATGATCACACCCTCATTCGCGATGAGATCCTCGATGGCAATCTCGCCTTCATCAGGGATGATCTCGGTCTTGCGCGGCGTGGCGTGTTTCTCCCGGATCGCCTGAAGTTCTGCCTTGATGATCGACATCACGCGCGATTCCTTCGCCAGAATATCGAGCAGATCCTTGATGATTTCGATCAGCGCTTTGTACTCTTTCTCGACCTTGTCGATTTCCAGGCCGGTCAACTGATAGAGGCGGAGGTCGAGAATGGCATCCACCTGGCGTTCCGTCAGGGCGTAACGGCCGCTGGTGAGACGGGCCTCGCTCCGGATAAGAATCGCCCACCGCTCGACCTGGTCCCGGCTCCATTCAAACGCGAGCAATTTGACGCGGGCTTCCTCCCGGTTCTTGCTCGAACGGATGATGTGGATGAACTCGTCGAGGTTCGCCAGCGCGATGAGGTAGCCTTCGAGCAACTCGGCCCGCTCCTCGGCCTTCCTCAATTCGAAACGGGTGCGGCGCAGAATGACTTCGCGGCGATGCTCAATATAACACTGGATGATTTGCTTGAGGTTGAGCGTCTTGGGCCGGCCCCGGTCGATGGCCAGCGAATTGACACTGAATGAAACCTCCATCTGGGTGTGCTGGTACAGGTTGTTGATGACCACCTTGGGCAGCCCGTCGCGCTTGAGTTCGATCACCAGCCGGCAATGCTCGTCCGATTCGTTCCGCATGGCGCTGATTTCGGTGATGATCTTTTCATTCACCAAGTTCGCGATGTTTTGTTCCAGCGCGGCCCGATTGACATTGAAGGGGATCTCCGTGATGACGAGTTGCTCGCGGCCACCCTTCATCTCCTCGACGCCGATGCGCCCGCGAAGCTTCACGCTGCCCTTGCCGGTCGTGAAATAATTCTTGATCCCCTCGACGCCACAAATGTAGCCGCCCGTCGGGAAATCCGGACCTTTGATGAACTTCATCAACTGGGGAATCGTGATGGACGGCTCATCGATTTGGGCGCAAATACCATCGATGATTTCACCCAGGTTATGCGGGGGCATGTTGGTGGCCATGCCCACGGCAATGCCGGTGCCGCCATTGACCAACAGGTTGGGAAAAGCGGCGGGAAAGACTCGCGGTTCGGTCAGACGCTCGTCGTAGTTGGGGACAAAATCCACCGTGTCCTTGTCCATGTCAGCCATCAACAACGCACCCAGATGGGTGAGCCGGGCCTCGGTGTAACGCATCGCGGCAGGCGGATCGTCTTCGACGGATCCGAAGTTGCCCTTGCCATCCACGAGCTTCTCGCGCATCACCCACGGCTGGGCCATATGCACCAGCGTGGGATAAATGACCGCCTCACCGTGCGGATGGTAGTTGCCCGAGGTATCGCCGCAGATCTTGGCGCACTTCATGTGTTTGCGGCCGGGAATCAGCGACAGCTGTTCCATCGCGTACAAAATGCGACGCTGCGAGGGCTTGAGTCCGTCCCGAACATCCGGCAGAGCGCGCGAGATGATGACCGACATCGAGTAGTCGAGAAAAGAATTCTTGATCTCGTCGGCGACGTTGATCTTGGCAATCTTTTCGCCGGCCGTGTAGGCGCCGCCGCTCGGCTGGGGTGAATTGGGATCGTTCTGGTCGGGCATTATGCGGGTTCCGGAGAGTGGAAATTAAACGTCAAGATTGCGGACATTGAGCGCGTTGTCTTCGATGAACTGCCGGCGCGGTTCGACTTCTTCGCCCATCAGCCGCACGAACATTTCCTCCGCCTCGATGGCGTCGGTGAGCTCGATGCGCAGCAGTTTCCGTTTGGCCGGATTCATGGTGGTCTCAAACAGTTCCTTGGCGTCCATTTCGCCCAGACCTTTGAAGCGATACATCTGGATCCCCTTTTTGCCAACCGCCTTGACCCCGCTCAGGATTTCCGGAATGGAAAATAGCGGCGCCACCGTCGCCCGCTCGCCTTCGCCCTCGATCAATTCGAAGAGTGGCTTGTCCTGCGCGGCGTAATGATCCACCGCCAAGCCCTTCTTGGTGAGCCGGGCGAGCAAATCCACAATCGCCTTGCTCTCCAGGTGCAGGTCGTAAACGGTCGCCCGGCGGGTGGGCGTGTCCTTGCGGCGCTCCACCTCTGTGTCGGAGCCGAACAAATCGACATTGACCGCCTTGAAGTTTTCCAACTCTTCGTTGGTCTGGAAATAATGCACGGTGTCGTCGTTGCCCTGGCGAACCTTCACCATGTGTTGCGGCAGCGTTCCGTCCGCATCACGCTTATCGACGTAACCGGCGAAATCACCGCCCAGCCGCCGGATATAAGTCGCGTGTTTGTCGAGCGACTCAAGCAAGGTGAGAATTTCCTCGAGTTGTTTGGGCGTGAACTCCCGTCCATCGGCGAGATTCTTCAGCCGGACTTCCTCGGTTCCGTTCTGGAGCAGAATCCGGTTCAGTTGGGCATCGTCATCCACGTAATCCGTGCGCCGTTTGCGGGTGATCGAGTAAAGCGGGGGTTGGGCGATATAGACAAATCCCTGCTTCACGAGTTGCGGCATCTGCCGGTAAAAAAAGGTGAGCAGCAAGGTGCGGATGTGCGAGCCATCCACGTCGGCGTCAGTCATGATAATGATCTTGTGGTAGCGGAGCTTTTCCAGCTTGAACGCCCCCTCCCCTTCGCCGTCGCCGATGCCGGTGCCGATGGCGGTGATCATGGTCCGGATTTCGTTGTTCTGCAGCACCTTGTCCAGCCGCGCCTTCTCGACGTTGATCAGTTTCCCGCGAATCGGCAGAATTGCCTGAAACTTTCGGTCGCGGCCCTGCTTGGCGGAGCCCCCGGCGGAGTCACCCTCGACGATGTAGAGTTCGGTGTTCGCCGGATCGCGATCCGAGCAGTCGGCCAATTTCCCGGGCAATCCGCCGCCGGTCAGCGCGCTCTTGCGAACCGCCTCCCGGGCTTTGCGGGCGGCTTCCCGGGCCCGGGCGGCATTGAGGCTCTTCTCAATGATCCGCTTGGCCACGGGCGGGTTGGCATCAAAATAAAACATCAGGCCCTCGTAGGAGACGGAACCCACGATGCTTTCGACTTCGGGTGACAGCAGCTTCACCTTGGTCTGCGACTCGAACTTCGGATCGCTGTGCTTCACCGAAATCACCGCCGTCAGACCCTCGCGCACGTCGTCGCCGGTGATCTGCGGATCCTTGTCCTTGAGCAAATTGTTCGCCTTGGCGTACTGGTTGATGGCCCGGGTGACGGCACTACGGAAGCCGCTGAGATGCGACCCTCCATCGGGATTGAAGATGGTGTTGGTGTAGCAGAGGACCTGGTCGTTGTAGCTGTCATTATATTGCAGCACGACCTCGACATGCACCTCGATGTTCTTGTCATCATTGCGCTCCTTGAGCTCCTTGCGAAACGAAATAGGCTTGGGATGCAGCGGCGTTTTGCTCTTGTTGAGCTGCTTGACAAATTCCTCGATGCCATCCTTGTAATAAAAAGCGTCCTGCTTCGCCTCGGCCTGGCGCTCGTCCAGGAATACGATCTCGAGACCCGAGTTGAGGAACGCGAGCTCGCGCAGGCGCTGGGTGATACGATCCGCCTTGAATTCGGTGGTTTCGCGAAAGATTTCGGGATCGGGCTTGAACGTAATCAGCGTGCCCGTTCCCTTGGCTTTGCCAATGACCTCAAGCTTCTTGACGGTCTTGCCACGTTCAAACTCCATGTGATGGACCTGTCCGCCGCGCGACACCTCCACCTCAAACCATTCGCTGACCGCATTCACACACTTGGCGCCGACCCCGTGGGTGCCGCCGGAAAACTTGTAACCACCCTGGCCATACTTGCCGCCGGAATGCAGCGTCGTAAGCACCATCTCGACACCGGGAATCTTATACTGGGGATGGATGTCCACCGGAATACCACGGCCGTTGTCCCGCGTCGAAATTGAGCCATCGACATGAATCGTCACCTCGATGCGGTTGCAGTGACCCGCCAGATGTTCATCCACTGAGTTATCAAGCACTTCGGAGACGCAGTGGTGCAATGCCCGCTCATCCGTGCCACCAATGTACATGCCGGGCTTCTTGCGGACCGCTTCCAAGCCTTCCAGCTTGCCTAGCTTTGAGGAGTCGTAAGCTTCGCTAATCGGAACTTGCGCGGAAACAATTACTTCTTCGTTCGCCGGTTCAGTTGTATTTGCGGGCATTAATTTGTGGCTCGCGGAGTGGATTTGTGCATCCCGATTGAGCGATAAAATTTTAGAAAATAATGGCTAAAGACACAACCTTTATTTGGATAATTCTCGCGACCCAACACTATAAGTTGTGTCCCCTGACCAGGGAGGCCCTAAGCTATTGGGGAATCGCTGCGGAAGAAACCGAAAACCGTCCTCTTGCGGGAGGGAACTATTTTATCAGATTGATCACCACAAACCACGCCGTGCTGTTTTGGGCATCTCCGGCGATGATCAATGGCTCCGTCGCTTTGATGACATCCACGATTTTCACCAACGGTCTGCCTTTTCCCTTAAGGGTGACTTCAATCTTGGATCCCCCCAAGTTTTTCAACTCGACCGCACACTGGGTACTCAGCATCACCATGGCCCCCGCATTGGCGGCGATGCTGGCGCTCTGGTTGTTGACCTCAAAATAATTCTTCCACCGGTAGGTGCTGGCAAATTTTTTGGCCAAGCCACCCGCCAGTTCTTTGTGCAAAGGGTCGGGCGACTTCTCGTCATTGGTGGCCCAGACAAGTTGCACCTGAAGCTTCAGATCCTGCGCGCTGGATTGCGCCGCCACCGAAAAGAAGCACGCCTGCCCCAGGAATAAAACCGCCAGCAGTGAGCTGCACTGGGACAAGGAAAATAGTCGAGGAATCATTTATTCTCGTTGTTCAATGGAACCTCTTCACCCGTCACATGGTCATCCGTCTTCTCCGACAGCCAGATCACTTTCAAACCATCGGATTGCGAACGGAACGTCGAGGTCACCATGTCGGGCGAAAGACTCTCGATAATCACCGCCGAGCTGGTCTCTCCCGCGCTGTCCTTGGGACCGGAGCCAGAAATCACCGCCAGCAGGCAAACTGCCGCGAGACCGGCCATTGGCGCGAGAAACTTGAACGACCAACGCCACCCGGCGACGGCCGAAGCGGGCGCCGCAGCCCGATCCTGATTTGCGATTTCCCGGGCAATCTTGGACCAGTAAAAATCATGGCCTTCAGGCAGTTTTGCCTCCAATTCGTTGCCGCGAAGCGCCTGCTTCGTAAAAGTCAATTCGCCCACCAACGCCTTCGCGGACAGATCGCGCGCGAGCAACCCCTCAACGTGGCGAGAGTCAACATCCGACAATTCCCCGTCCGCGTAAGCTTGCAGTTGCAATTCAAGTTCGTGATTCATATTAGTCATCTTTTCTTAGGCCCGCCAGCAGCGTCGCCATTTTTCGGCGCGCATAAAACAGGCGCGACATTACCGTTCCAATCGAACACCCCACCGTCTTTGCAATTTCCTTATATTCCAATTCCTGAAACTCATGCAGAATCAGCACGGCCCGATGCTCGGCCGAGAGCAGCGCCAGTGCGGCGTCAATCTTCTGCCTCAATTCGCCGCGTTCCAACCGCTCCGTCGGATTTATGTCCACCACCGGCATCTGCCGCTCCACCCCGCCGGATTCTTCTTCCAACTGATCCAGTGACTCCGCCCGTTGCCGTTTCTGCTTGCGCAACCGATCCAGACAAAGGTTGATCACGATCCGTGTCATCCAGGTCAGGAAGCTGGCTTCCCCCTGAAACTGCTTCAATCGCTGCCAACCCTTCACCCACGCTTCCTGGGAAAGATCTGTCGCATCTTCCTCATGGCGCACCATGCTAAAAGCCCGCGCGTAAATCTTGTCCCGGTGCCGCGCAACCAATTCCTCGAAGGCACCCATGTCACCCCGTTGCGATGCTTTCA
>JAYTXL010000286.1:0-1829 GCA_043742955.1 Verrucomicrobiota bacterium
CCGCGCGAATGACCGCCCAGGATGCCGTGGTAAAATTCGTGGCTGGCACAATGTGGCTGCGCGTGGTCGGCGACGGTGTGGTGATCCACGAGTTGTTTGCCACCGACGAGGTAGAGGCCGTTCATCAGGCAATCCACGCCCGGGCCGGCCATCACGAGGTTGATGTTGTGCCGCGCGAGCCGGGCACCGGTCGAGATGCTGTGCGTGACGAAGCGACTATCCCGCGCCAGCCGGGCTTGCACGGTCGCGACGTGGAATGATTCAGAATTCTCCTCTTGAAATTTGCAATGCTCGACGTGCGCGCCGTCGCCGACGGCCATCTCGGTGACGGCGTTGGTGAAGTGGGGTGTGGCATCGGCGCTGTAATAGCTTTCGATGACTTTTAACTGCGCGTTCGCCTCGGCGACGATGAGGTTGCGCGGCTGCGCGGTGTTTGTCTCGCCCGCCACGGCAATAAAGAGCAGGTGAACCGGCGCTTCAACAATTTTGCCGGCGGGCACATGGATGAAGGCGCCGTCCTGGATGAACGCGGTGTTCAAAGCGGAGAACCCGCTTTCATCGGTGCGGGCGTAGTGGGCAAGGTGTTTCTGAACGTGCGCGGCATCGCTGACCAAAGCGGTGGCGAGGTTGGTGATGAGCACGCCGTCGTTGCACTCGGGAACAATGGACAGCTCCGGCGCAAAGTGGCCGTTTACGAAAACCAAGCGCGGACCGGTGAGGCCGGTGAAGGTGAAGGAGTCGAGTTGGGCGGCGACGGTGGCGACCCGGGTGGGAGCAAGCGCGGGTTTGAATGCGAGCTTCGCAATGGGCGCGACATTGGTGTAAATCCAGTCTTCCTGCCGCGTCGTCGGAAAGCCGAGTTCCGTGAAGTGCGCCATGCCGGTGCGGCGGATGGCGGCGAGCCAGTCCGGCCCTTGGGCGCGCAGCGGTTCGAAGGCGGCGAGATAAGGCGCGAGGGCATCGGGCGAGGATTTGGTTTTGGTGGCGGTCATTGCGGATGAAATGTAGGCTGGTGATCAAACGCGCCGTTTCCCCTCACCCCGGCCCTCTCGCCCGGGGAGAGGGAGAATCGCGCCCAATGCTGGGACAGGGCGGACGCGTTGGTTGATACGAGGCGTGTACACTGCGGTTCCCTCTCCCGGCGGGAGAGGGTTAGGGTGAGGGGGAAAGTGGTAAGATTCACCGTGATGCGTTCGCTAGATTGTTGAGTGATCCGTAATGTTTTACCGAGCGATCCTCGGCGCTCCGATTATTTCGACGCCCCGTTCCTGCCGGTAAGCCAGTCGTAGCCCTTTTCTTCGAGTTCCAAGGCGAGCTCCTTGCCGCCACTCTTGATGATCTGGCCATCGGAGAGCACATGGACGAAATCGGGGACGATGTAGTTAAGCAGGCGCTGGTAGTGCGTGATCACGATGGACGCATTGTCCGGGCGCTTCAGCTTGTTCACGCCCTCAGCAACGATCCGCAGGGCGTCGATGTCCAGTCCGGAATCGGTTTCGTCGAGGACGGCGAGCTTGGGGTCGAGGATCGCCATCTGGAAGATCTCGTTCCGCTTTTTTTCGCCGCCGGAGAAGCCCTCGTTGACCGAGCGTTTCAGCATGGCATCCGGCAGTTCCAGCAGTTTCATTTTCTCCCGGACGATGGCCAGAAAGTCCATGGCGTCCACTTCTTCTTCGCCGCGGTGTTTGCGCAGTTCGTTATAGGCGGCGCGCAGAAAGTAGGTGTTGTTGACGCCGGGAATTTCGACGGGATATTGAAAGGCGAGGAACAGCCCTTCGCGGGCGCGGTCTTCGGGGTCAAGGGCGAGCAGATCCTTGCCGTTGTAAATG
>JAYTXL010000287.1:0-5457 GCA_043742955.1 Verrucomicrobiota bacterium
CCAGCTCACCAATGCCGTCGATGCCCTGGGGCAATCCACGGTCTATGCCTACAATTCACTCGGCAAGCCGGTGTTTTCGCGCAATGCGCTCGGGCAGGAGTCGCGCTCGCTTTACGACCAGTTCGGAAATCTTCTGCGCTCGACCAACGCCCTCGGCCACATCGCGGAATACGCCTACGACGAGAAAAATCATCTCACCGAACAGGTGCTCACCCGCACCCTCAACGCCGTCGAACAACACCTCACCAACCGCTGGGTTTACGACGCCCAGGACCGCCTCATCCAGGCCATCAACGCCGATGGATCCACTCAACGCTCGGCCTACGACGCCAACGGCCACCTGATCAGCAAGACCGACGAGTTGGAACGGCGGACGACATACACGTACGATGTGTTGAGCCGCTTGATCCGCACGACGTATCCGGACGGCACCTTCGAGGGCTACACTTATGATGCGGAAGGACGCAAGATCGCCATGGCCAACCGCCTCGGGCAGGTCACACGTTATGTCCATGACGCGCTCGGCCGCGTGGTGAGTGTGATCAATTCCGACGGCACCAGCGCAGCCAATTTCTTCAACGCCGCCGGCCGTCTCGTGGCCAGCACCGACGCGCGCGGCAATTCCACCCGGTTTGGCCACGATGCGTTGGGCCGCGTGATCGCCATGACCAACACCCTGAACGAAGTGACCCGCTACACTTACGACGCGCGGGGTAATCAGGTCACCAGCACGGACGCCCTGGGCCGGATCACGACGAATGTCTTCGATTTGGCCAATCGGCTCGCGGCGATGCTTTATCCCGATGGATCTTCCGTCTCGATGACGTACGATGCACTCGGGCGAAAAGTGGCGGACACCGACCAACTCGGGCGCATGACGCTTTATGGTTTTGACGCCTTGGGACGGTTGACGGCGGTGACGAACGCCCTGGGATTTGTCACGCGGTACGAATACGACGCGGTGGGTGAACAGACAGCCCAGATCGATGCGAATGGCCGCATCACCCGCTACGAATACGACCAGCGCGGACGCCGCACGAGCCGCATTCTGCCGCTCGGCCAGCAGGATCACGCCATCTATGACGCGCTGGGAAATCTGACCGCGCTCACGGACTTCAACGGCAACACCACCGCCTACCAATATGACGTGATGAACCGGGTCCTGCTCCGAACGCCCGATCCGCGCCTGGGCGAGCCGGCGGTGGCATTTAGTTACAACGACCTTGGCCAACGCACCGCGATGAGTGACGCGAGCGGGATTACCACTTACGAGTACGACAACCGTAACCGCCTCCTCCAGAAATCCACGCCGCAGGGAACCTTGGCCTACACGTACGATGCCAACGGCAACGTGACGTCCATGCAATCGGGCAACGTCAACGGTGCCGACGTCAGCTACGAGTACGATGCCTTGAACCGTTTGGCGGCGGTGAACGACACGCGGCTCGGGCGCACCCTTTACCAGTATGACGCCGTGGGCAACCTGGGCGGATTCACGTATCCGAATGGCGTCCAGCACGTCCACAGTTACGACACGGTAAATCGATTGACAGGCATCTCAACTTTCAACTCTCAACTCTCAACTCTCGGCAGCTTTTCCTACACCCTCGCCCCGACCGGTCATCGGTTAACCGCGACGGAGGCCGGCGGCCGCGTGGTGAATTACGCCTACGACCTGTTGAACCGCCTGACCAGCGAAAGCATCGGAGGGGCGAGCTCCGCGAGTCCCGGCTCGGTCGGTTACGCTTACGACGCCGTGGGCAATCGCCTCGCGCGGAACTCCGCGCTGCCCGGAATTCTGGCGGCCAACTATAACTACGACGCCAACGACCGCCTCGGCAGCGATCTTTACGACGCGAACGGCAACACCGTGGCCGCGACGTTGCGACCCGACACCACAGGCACACCGGCCCCGGTGAATGATCGTTACGATTCCGAGAATCACCTCGTCAACCGCAACAACGGCCAGATCACCCTGGTTTACGACGGCGATGGCAACCGCGTGCGCAAGACCGTGGGCGGAGTGACGACGTATTATCTGGTCGATGACCTGAACCCCACCGGATACGCGCAAGTGCTTGAGGAGCACGTATCCCTCAACTCTCAACCTTCAACTCTCAACAAAGTTTACACCTGGGGCCAGGCGTTGATCAGCCAGATCCTGATTGACCCCATCACGCAGACCCCATCCGCCATCTTCTATTATGGTTACGACGGCCAGGGCAGCGTGCGCTTCCTGACCGATGGCACCGGCCAGCTCACCGACACGTACACGTACGACGCCTTCGGCAACCTGATTTCCCAATCCGCCATCTCCCAAAACCCAACTCCGAACTCCTATTTGTATCAGGGCGAACAATACGATCCGGATCTGAAACTCTATTATCTGCGGGCCCGTTACGCGGACACCGACCGCGGCCGGTTCTGGAGCATGGACAGTTTCGAGGGCTTCGGCACCGACCCGCAAAGCCTGCACAAATACACCTTCAACCACAACGACCCGGTGAACCGCCGCGATCCCAGCGGGCATTACAGCCTGGCGGAAAGCCAGATGGTCACCGCCGTGGCGCCGTTGGTGCGGGGCGCGTTGCAGGCCATGCAATCGTCCTTCACGAGTTGCTACGCGCGGACGGTGGTGATGGGGGCCGCCACGGGATCGGCCGTGGGTGGCGCCGTGGCCGGAAGCATCACGGCGCTGATCCAGGCGATCACCGGCGACTTCAATTCGCAGGAGATTGCCGATGCCATTGCGGAGGGGATGAAGGAAGGGGCGCTCGAAGGCGGATTGCTGGCGGCCAACCCGTTTGCATTTTCCGCGTATCAGGGAATGCAAACCATGAACCAGGGGATGGAGTTCTGGAACGTCATCAACGATCCGACCGTGCCCGTCTGGCAGAAATACGTGCAAGCCGTGGGCCTGGTCACGTCGGCGCTTCCCGCCATCAGTCCGAAGCTGGCGAAGCGGATGAGCGACCTGTTGGAGAAGTACTGTTTCCCGGCCGGAACGCTGGTGGCGGTGGAGCAGGGGAGCAAACCCATCGAGGAAATCGCGGAGGGGGATTTGGTCTGGGCACAAAGCGACCGCACCGGAGAAATCTCGTTAAAACGGGTCAAGCAAGTCTTCGTGAACGTGGCCGCCGCGCTGGTGGTCCTGCACGCCGGGACGAACGTCGTCGAGGCGACCCCCGAGCACCCCTTCTGGGTGGCCGACCAAGGCTGGAAGTCCGCCGGCCAGGTGCAAGTCGGCGACGACCTGATCACCCTTTCTGGCGAGCGAATCAAAGTCACCGCCCGCGAGCACAAGCCCGGCCAGTTCACCGTCTACAACTTCGAGGTGGAAGACGCCCACACATATTTTGTGGGCAGAGAACTGATATTGGTGCACAATGCTTGTGAACCTATTCGTCGCAAGCAGAACGGCCAGTTCGCAAAAAAGCCCGGTCCAAAATCTGAAAAGCCCGTATTTACTGACTCAGATCGCAGAGCTAGATGGAAGGAACTCGCGGAAGATCCAAGCTCAACTTTGACTGAGGCTCAACGCATAGAGGTTAAGGAAAGAGGTTGGCGTGGCCCACGACGAGTGAACGAATTCGGTGAAATTGAAACGATGGAGTTATCGCACGAACCGATCCCCCTTCGTGCTGGAGGCTCCGCGACTGTTCCGAGATGGTCTGATGAACATGCCGCAATCGACGAATATCGGAAATTGAGGAAACGATAAGCACATGAGAAATCTCGAAAACAAAGATTATGCATCATCCGGCTTAACAATTCAGTACGCAAAACTGGATCAGGCAAAAAGCATTCCAAATAAGGCGGAAAGGCCCAAATTCATTATTTGGGACGGGAAACAGGCCTGCACATCTTTGGTAATCAACACACCCGAGACTTTCAAGCTGCGGGCGAAGTTCATTTCCAAACCGGATATCAGGCAAGGGTTTGATCTAAAGGTGTACAAAGGGCAGATCATGGTTCCTCATTCTGAGGGTGTTTCTGTTTTGAGGACTTGGAGCGATCCCAAGTATGAGCAAGAGGTTTTTTATGAAATCAAAGGTACGGATGGGCGGCTTGGAATTTGGAACGTGTACAAAATGAGCCATGGTTCCAAGGTTGTTGAGGAAAAATGGACTGAGAACGCCGGTTTCTATTATGAAAACCCGTCCAAGAATCGTTTTCGTTTCCATTGCAGTCCGGGATGGTCGCACCCGCCTGATTTCGAATCCCTAGTTTTCGAAATCGAGCTCAAATGAGAATGACAGCAGGCTCGCCGTTTCTCATTTCAATTCACTCCACCCCCAGGAAACGCTGAACCCGAGCGACGCACCGGGCCTGATTCTTCCGGGTCAAATCATGTTCCCAAATCCGGAGCACGCGCCAGCCGCCATTCCTCAACGCGCGTGCCACCAGTCGGTCGCGTGCCATGTTTCCATTCAATTTGTTCGACCAGAACGCGCGGTTGTTGGCGGGCATGGTCGAGTGTTTCGGGCACCCATGCCAGAAACAGCCGTCCATGAAGATGACCACACGTTGCTTGCGAAACATGAACTCCGGTCATCCACCACGACGACATGCAGGAAGAGTGCGCCCACGCCGGTATCGTCGAGTTGCCGTTCGCTCGTGATGCGAACGCTCTGCGGTTGCCTGGCGGCCGTCGTCTTCACTTCCACCGCGCCGCCGGAGAACTGAAAGTCTTGATGCGCCGCCGCGCTCCGACGTCATCCAGGCTGATCGTCCATAGACGCCGCGCTGCTTTCGGCATGGACTATCAGTCATGCCGAAACGTGACCCCGTCCTTGCCGCCCTCGGGCAAAACCTCCGCCGCCTGCGCGAGGCCAAGCCGCTGACTCAGGAGAAACTTGCCGAGAAGGCCAGCCTTGACCCCACCTACATCTCCGGCATTGAGCGTGGGCTGAGAAATCCCGGCATCAAGAACGTCGCGCGCCTCGCCAAAGCCCTTGGACTCAGCACCGCCGAACTCTGCAAAGGGGTGGACGCGTGAGCGGGAAATCCAAACCCGGCAGGGCTGCGGTGCCCCGTAGCCGTAAATCCCCGTCGGGCGCGCAGAGCGCCCGACGAAAAGATGGGGCGGCGCAGCAGCACCGCCCTACCACACTCCACGAAGACGCCATGCCGTATCGCACCGGAGCGCCGAGCATCGCTCGGCAGGAGGGTGCCAAAGCCGAGCAATGCTCGACGCTCCGCTTCATCGACCTCTTCTGCGGCATCGGCGGTTTCCGGATCGCATTTGAGCGGGCGGGGGCGAAGTGTGTGTTCTCCAGCGACTGGGACAAGTTCAGCCGGCAGACCTACGCCGCGAACTTCGGCGAGACGCCGCACGGCGACATCCATTCCGTGGCCGTGGCCGACATCCCGAAGTTCGACATCCTCTGCGGCGGCTTTCCCTGCCAGCCCTTCAGCCTCGCGGGCGTCTCCAAGAAGAACAGCCTTGGCCGCAAG
>JAYTXL010000288.1:0-7979 GCA_043742955.1 Verrucomicrobiota bacterium
GGCCGCTGCTCGCGGTCACGCTGGTCTGCTACGTCGGCCTGACGCAACTCATCAAAGCTTGGATGGTTCGCAAACGGTGGATTTGAGTTTGGAAACAAATAGCCGTTCCGCATCACACGGAACGGCATTGTTCGGCTGCGCCAATTGATCAGGTCGGTCAGGTCTCAAAAGATTTACCGCAACCGCAACTCTGGCGCGCATTCGGATTTTGAATTTTAAATCCGCCCCCGTTCAAAGCGTCCACAAAATCCACCACGGCACCCCGGAGATAATTGGCACTAAAGGGATCGACGATTACGGACACCCCGTCGAATTCGGCGCGGAGATCGTCGGCGCGATGCTCGTCAAACACCATTCCGTATTGCATCCCGGAGCACCCCCCGGCCTCGACATAGACGCGCAGGGTTTTTCCGGCCTTGTCGGCGTCGGCAGCCAGGATTGTTTTGATCTGACTGGCAGCGCTGGCGGTCAGGCGGACAGCGGATTCGAGTTCAGTTGTGGTAGCCATGATCTTCTCTTGCGGGTCAAACTAACTTATGAGTCCGAACGTGTCAACGCATCGTCCCAGCCTCCCGGCTCAAGGACTGGCCTCGGCCCGGTCTCTGGTTTGGGCCATTTTTTTCTCCCAGGTTGACTTCAAGGCGGGGAGAATTTCGAGCAATCCCTTGTAAAAGCTAGTCGCCTCGGTCCAGCGCTGCTGGGCTTCCAGCAAACGGCCCGCCGCCAGACCGGCTTCCTTGATACTGACCAGGTCGGGCCGTTCGTTTCCAATCAGCTTATTCTGATAAACCACATTTTGATAATGGCTCAAGGCCTCATCCAGCAGCGGTTTCTGTTCTGCGGGCGGTTTTTGTTGCGCCTGCTTCTCCAGCGCCCGGGCCAACCCCACCTCCGCCATCCCCCGCGTCGAGACATCCGCGAGCGGCGATTCCATGGCCTGCTTGTAAAATTCAATCGCCAGCTTGTAGCGGCTCACGTCCTGGATGGCCAATTGCAGGTGGCAATCGGCTATCCGGCCATACGCCCTGGCCACAATGGGATTGGTGGGGTAGTTCTGCGTGATCCGCCCAAAGGCCTTGATCGCTTCCGCGTAATTATCCAGCGGATTTTTTGGGTCGGCATCCACGTCTAGAATAAAAGTGTCCCCCAGGGCAAAGAGGGTATCGGCCAGCAAAGCCGGCGGACAAGCCGGGTCGTTCAGGAGGTTTTTGAGGTAACGAACCGCATCGGAATAGCTTTGCCGGCCGAGGGCGGATCGCGCGGCGTCGAACTGAGCCTGATAGGTCAACTCCGTTGGCGGCCAATTCGTGTTTTGATAGAGGCTTTGATAGTTTTTCTCAGCCGCGACAAAATCGCCCAATCGAAAATAATAATCCGCCACCCATTTTTGGGCGGCCGGTGCCAGCGCGTGGGTGGTAAATTGAGTGATGATATTGGTGAACAGATTGAGGGCATTGGTTTGACTACCCGCCTGATAGTGCAGCCACGCCCGGTCGAACTCCACCTGCGGCCGCGAACCATGTTCCGGAAACTGTTCCACCCACACGTCCAGCCGCTCGATGGCCGCCGGGTAATCGTAGGCTTGCGCGTACGTTCGGGCGATGGCCAATTGTGCCATCGGTACGAGCGGTGAGCCCGGGTAGCGCTGCCGAAGATCCACGAGCACGGCCCGCGCTTCATTCGTCTGCTGCTGGTCACTCAGGGCCTGGCCAACCAGGAGAAGGCTGCGGTCCGCGTAGGGGCTGCCCGGATGATCCACCAGAATTCTTTGCGCGGCGGCGCGGGCCTGCGCGAGGCCCTCCGCTTCACCCTGCTCGATCCCCGCCCGCACGATTTGGTAGTGCGCCTGTTCGGCGAGTGCGGCCGGCAACTCCGGCAATTTCGCGCGGTCAAGAATCAGCCGGTGGTAATTGCTGATCGCGCCGGAAAAATCCTTAAGTTGAAACTGTACATCCGCCCATTTGAATCGGGCCCGGACCTGCTCCTCCGATGCGGGCAGGCGAATCGTCGCCTCTTTGAAGGCGGCCTGGCTGCCTGCCAGCAGGCCCTGATTCCAAAGACACCATCCGCGGTTGTACCAGGCCTTTCCGATCAGCACGCTCTGGGGAAACTCACTGATAACGCGATCAAAGTGGGCCAACGCCAGCGCCAGCCGATTCGTTCGGATGGCCAGGGCCTCCGGAGAGGATGGCAGAGCGCCTTCACCGGCCAACCCCTGGTATTCCTTGAGCCGTAATTCGCCCAGGGTGAATTGGGCATAGTCCAGCGCGGGATCCTTGGGGTTTTCCCGGGAAAAGCCCTCCAGCCGGGCGATCGCATTCGTCGTCTGGTTGCGCGCCAGATCCAGCTTTACAATTTGGAACAGGGCCTGCCTCCGGAAAGCCTCCGGAAAGCTGGCCGCCAGATTGTTGGTATAGGCCTGGATCGCCGTATCCACCTGGTTCATTTGCTCAAATATTTCACCGCGCAACGCGTAACTGGTTGCCAGCAGCGGACGATCACCTGCGGCGGTGGCCAGCGGGAGGAGATTGCTGGCGGTCTGTTCCGCCGCCGGCAATTTGTCCGATGCCAATTGGGCGCGCGCCAGCAAATATAGGTTCTGCCAGCGCAGCGCGGTCGGCGCATTGCGGTTGGCCAGGGCGGTCAGCACCTCTTGGGCGTCGCGATATTCCCGCAGGTTAATCAGCACTTCACCGAGCAATAAATTCCCGCGGACGACGGACTCCTTTTCGGGCTGGGTGCGGGCGGCTTTTTGGAAGACGCCCTCCGGTTGGCGCAGCAACTCCAGGACGCGCGGCAACTCTCCCAGTTTATGCCGGGCAGCGGCCTCCCCAAGGCTGGCGTCAAGCTGGCGGGAGGAGGTGGGAAACTCATTCAGCAGCCGCGCGAACTCCGTCGCTGCCGCCGGATAATTGGTGAGCGCGAAGAACGCCTCCGCGCGCCAGTACACCATTTGATCCGCCTGCCTGGCCGCGCGGGCGGGCGCGGAATTCAGCAATGCCACAACATCGTTGAAACGTTTCAGTTTGAATCGGCACTGGGCCTGCGACAGCCAGGCCTCCTCCACCCGGTCCGCGTTGGGATATTTCCTGATGAACTCGCCAAACTCCCGCTCGGCCCACTCAAACTGGCCGGAAGTGAAACCGCGCGCGGCGGCGTTGAAGGCGCGGTTCTCACTGGCGCTCGCAGCGCACAGGCGCGCCGGGGCGGCGCCGCCCAGGACCAGAACCATTAATATGAACCAACGCATAAGAGGACGAAACCAGCGCTCGGAGAGCGGCCAGAAGTTAGCCGGATGGGCCCCGCCTGCCCAGATGGAAATTCGCGGCATCATTTGACATCAGACGCCGGCCGGAGCAGCGGATTCAGATATTGTCCGGTAAAACTGGCGGAGCAGCGTGCGACCTGCTCCGGCGTGCCGGCGGCGATGATTCGCCCGCCGCCGACCCCGCCCTCCGGGCCGAGGTCAATAATCCAGTCCGCGCACTTGAGGACATCCAGGTTATGTTCGATCACGAGAAGCGAGTTTCCCGGGGCCCGCAGCTTGAACAACACTTCCAGCAGCTTGGCGACGTCATGAAAATGCAGGCCGGTCGTCGGCTCATCGAGAATATAAAGCGTGCGCCCCGTGGAGCGGCGACTGAGCTCGGCGGCGAGCTTGATGCGCTGCGCCTCGCCGCCGCTGAGCGTGGTGGCCTGCTGCCCGAGGCCAATGTAGCCCAACCCCACCTCGGCCAGGGTCAGGCAGGTCTCGTGGATCTTGGGCACCGCGCGAAAAAAGTTCACCGCCTCATCCACCGTCATCGCCAGCACGTCAGCAATGTTCATCCCCTTGAAGTTGATTTCCAAGGTCTCACGATTGTAGCGTCGGCCCTGGCAGGCTTCGCAGGTCACATAAACGGGCGGAAGAAAATGCATCTCAATTTTGATCAAGCCGTCGCCCTGGCATTTCTCGCACCGTCCCCCTTTGACATTGAAGCTGAAACGGCCCGCCTCGTAGCCGCGAATCTTCGCTGAAGGCAGCTTGGAGAACAAATCCCGGATGTGATTAAACATGCCGGTGTAGGTGGCCGGATTGCTGCGCGGGGTCCGGCCGATCGGCGTCTGATCAATCACGATCACCTTGTCGAGATTTTCCAGACCCTCAATCTGGCGATGCGCGCCCGGCCGCTCCTTGGATCCATAAAGCTTCCGGAAAACGGCGCGCCGCAAAATATCATCGACCAGGGTGCTTTTGCCCGAGCCGCTCACGCCACTGACACAGGTAAACAGACCGAGTGGAATCCGGGCATCCACATTCTGCAAATTATTTTCCCGCGCCCCCAGAATCTCCAGCCAGCCGCGTTCCGCCGATGGTTTGACCCGCTGCTTCGGAACCGCGATGGCGAGCTCCCCTTTCAAATATTTACCGGTGAGCGACTGTGAATTCGCCATGATATCCGCGAGCTGGCCCGCGGCCACCAGCTCACCGCCCCGCACGCCCGCACCGGGTCCCAGATCAAGGATGTAATCGGCCCGGCGGATGGTTTCTTCATCGTGCTCCACCACGAGCACGGAATTGCCGAGATCACGCAGCCCCTCCAACGTTCGCAGGAGGCGGGCGTTGTCGCGCTGATGCAGGCCAATGCTCGGCTCATCCAGGATGTAGAGCACGCCGACCAGGCCCGCGCCGATTTGGGTGGCCAGGCGGATGCGCTGGGCCTCGCCCCCGCTCAGGGTGCCGCTTTCGCGGTCGAGGGTGAGATAGCCGAGTCCGACGTTTCTCAGGAAGCCGAGCCGGGCGCGGATTTCCTTGATCAGTTCGCCCGCAATTTTCCGTTGGAAGTCCGAAAGCGTGAGCCCCTGGAAAAACTCATCCGCCGCGTCCACCGAGAGGGCACACACAGCCATGATGGAGAGCCCGGGGATTTCAGGGGAAGTGGGTTTGGTAATCAGTGTGTCAGTATTCCGCAAGCCAGCATTCAGGCCGCCGTGCTGCGTCCCGGCCGGGGACTGATTGCGGGCCACTGATTGATTGAGCACGGATCTGCTTTCCACTCCCCCCAGCGTCACCGCCAGGATTTCCGGTTTGAGGCGGCGGCTGCCACAGGCATCGCACGGCTGCGGGCTCATGAAGGCTTTCAGACGGTTCCGGGTGAACTCGCTTTCGCTTTCCACGTAGAGTCGTTCCAGATTGGGAATCACCCCTTCAAACGGGCGCGCCACCTGGCTGGTCTTGCCCGCGCGCCAGAAGCTGAAATCGATTTCCGTTTCGCCGGACCCGTGCAGCAACACCTGCTTGAAATCGGCCGGCAAATCCTGGTAGGGAGTGTCCATCGCTTGCCCGTAATGGCTGGCCACGCCGCGCAGGAGGCTCTTGTAATAAACAATCATCCGCTTGCCGCCGCGCCGCCACGGCTGCACCGCGCCCTTTTCGAGCGACTTCTCCGGATCCGGCACCACCAGGCCATCATCGAACACCAGCTTCTGACCCAGTCCGTGACAGACCGGGCACGCGCCAAAGGGTGCGTTGAAGGAAAAATGTTTCGGGGTCAGGGTGTCGAAACTCTTTCCCGTAGACGGCGAATACATGCGGTTGGAGTGCAGGGTTTCCGTCCAATTATCCCGCCGGGCCGACGGCTCCCCGGCACCCCGGTTCTCGGGCGCCTGCTGCAACACCAGGATGCGGCCCGCCCCCCACTTCAGGGCCGTCTCGACGGAATCGCCCAGCCGGGTGCGAATCTTGTCGTCGATGACCAGCCGATCCACCACCACATCCACGTCGTGTTTTTGTTTGGGATCAAGCTTGATGCGCACATTGCTGGCCAGCTCGACCAGCTCGCCATCCACCCGCGCCCGCACAAACCCTTCGCGCGCGAGCCGTTCGATGACATCGCGAAATTCGCCCTTCTGTCCCTGCACCACCGGCGCCAGCAGCATCACCCGGGTTCGGGCCGGGAGCGCGAGGATCTTGTCAACGATGTCACTGGTGCTTTGGGAGCGGATCGGGTCCCCGCTCGCCGGGCAATGGGGCTGGCCGACGTGGGCGTAAAGCAGGCGCAAGTAGTCGTAGATCTCGGTGGTGGTGGCGATGATGGAACGGGGGCTGGCACCCGCACCGCGCTGCTCAATCGCAATCGTTGGCGAAAGCCCCTCGATGTAATCGACCTCCGGCTTTTGCAACTGGTCAAGAAACTGGCGGGCGTAGGCGGACAGCGACTCCACGTATTTGCGCTGTCCCTCGGCATAAATTGTGTCGAAAGCGAGCGTCGATTTGCCCGAGCCGCTGAGGCCGGTGAGGACCACCAGTTTGTCGCGCGGGATCGTCAACGTGAGGTTCTTCAGATTGTGCTCCCGCGCGCCGCCGACCTTGATGAATTCCTTCGCCATGTTTTCGAATTTTGGACCAAGCCCAGTTGCTTAGTTAAGACGAGGCATCTGTAGGAAGCAAAGCCAATGTCGCCCGCGACAAGCCAATGTCGTGCCGGGGAGAACCTCTTGAACCCGCATCCCCGCGTGCGCGCAACTTCCACCCGCATTGGCTGCCAATGGGTTTTGCCAGACCGGGCACCACCTCAATCCGCCTTGGCAATATCGAGGAACACGATGATCGAAGGATTGCCAACGGGAGTGTAATGGCCGGTGAAATTCAGACGGCCCGTTTTGCGATCCACGCGAAAAATGGCAAGGTTGTCGCCGCGCTGATTGCAGGAGTAAAGGAACTGGCCGGCCGGATCAAAGTTAAAACTGCGCGGATAATTCCCGCGGGTAGCTTCCTCGCCCAGGTAGGTTAGCTCGCCGGATTTACCGACCGAGAAAATCCCGATGCTGTCGTGAAGACGGTTGCCCGCATAGACGAACCGGCCATCGGGAGAAACCATGATTTCGGAGCAAAAATTGCTGCCGGCGAATCCGGGTGGCAGGGTGGAGATAGTCTGTCGCGCGGCGAGTTGCCCATGCGCGGCATCGTAGTCAAACAACACGATGTTCGAACCTTCCTCCTGAATGGAATAGAACCATCTGCCATTGGGATGGAAATGGAAATGCCGCGGCCCGTCACCCGGCGGAAACGAAACCGCGGGCGGATCATTCGGAGTGAGCACCCCCTTCTGGTCATCGAACTTCCAGACGAAAATCCGATCCAATCCCAGGTCGACATGCAAAACGAAACGACCCGAGGGGTCGGCTTGGATCATGTGCGCGTGCGTGCGGTCATGTCCGCTAAAGGCAAAACTTCCCGGCGGGGCCTTCGTGGCCTGCTTTGGTCCCAGCGTTCCCGTATCCAGCTTGATGTCGGTGGCCACCCCCAGGGTGCCGTCGGGCCGAATCGGCAGCACGGCCACGGAGCCGCCAAAATAGTTGGCCACCAGCACGAACCGTCCGGAGGGATGGACGCTCACATAGGTGGGGCCGGCACCGCCGGAACGCACGGTGTTGAGCAGCTTTAACTGCCCGTCCGCCCGATTGATGGCGAAGGCGCTGACCGTGCCTTCGTTGGCTTCGCCGACGCGGTCGGTCTCATTGGCGGAATACAGGCGGTTCCCGGCGGCATTGATCACGAGGCAACTCGGGCTGGTCCCCAGTTCATAAACGCCAGCGGGGATCATGGCGCCCGTGGCGCGATCCACCTGAAACAGATGAATGCCGCGGCCATTGCCGGGCGGCAGATCCACCTAGGTCGGCAGCACATCGCGGAGCGGCGAACTAAACGTGCCCACATAGGCCACCAGCGGCCCTTTGGCTCTGGCCGAGTGCACGCTGAACGGACCCGCCATGAGCGGTGCACCCCCGGCCAGCAGGGCCGAGGCTTTCAAAAAGGAGCGGCGGGAAATTTCCGGCGCAAATACGATGGGAGCATGGTGCATGGTGAGGTGGAGGGTAGAAGTGGTTGGCCTGAATGGTCGTATCCGTGTTAGCAACCCCGTCTATGAAGGGGTAAAGGTACCGGGGTAATCTGGCAGGGAATGTCAGGATTTCTGCGCGGCTTTCCAGGCGGTGGG
>JAYTXL010000289.1:0-3959 GCA_043742955.1 Verrucomicrobiota bacterium
CATGGCGCACCATGCTAAAAGCCCGCGCGTAAATCTTGTCCCGGTGCCGCGCAACCAATTCCTCGAAGGCACCCATGTCACCCCGTTGCGATGCTTTCACCAATGCCACATCGGGAATCGCTGATTTATCGCTCGGTAACGACATCGGTTTGGACGGGCAGTATGCGGGCTGTATTCAGGAAAACCTACAATTTTCCTTTGGTGCTCGGAAGCTGGCCTGAAATTCTCATATCTATTTGACAGGCAATATCTAACGACTTTGCAAATGCCTTGAACAACGCCTCCACGATATGATGAGGTTCGTCGCCATAGAGCAGCTCCAAATGCAAATTGCACCGGGCCTCGCTCGCAAATCCTTGAAAAAATTCGCGCGCCAACCCGAATCGAAAGGCCGTTGACATATCCTGGCCCCGCTCCTGTGCGGTGATACTCTTGTACGCCAGATCTTTCATGCCACGCCACACCAGGAATGGCCGACCGCTAAAATCAACCACACAGCGCGCCAGACATTCATCCATTGGTACAAATGATTCGCCCATAACGGGTTTCCGGGGATCAAAACCATAGCCATAACGACGAATCCCCAGCTTGTCACCCAACGCCTGACGGTAAACATTCCCCAACGCAATGCCGCAATCTTCGATGGTATGATGCGCATCCACCTCCAAATCACCACGGCAACTCAAATTCAAATCAACCACCGCGTGCTTGGCCAACAGGGTTAGCATGTGGTCGAAAAATGGCACCCCGGTCTTAATCGAGGATTTCCCCGCCCCGTCGAGGTTCAATTTAACTATGATCTGGGTTTCCTTCGTCACCCGCTTGAGTTTGGCTGTCCGACAATTCATGCGCGTCGATTAAACACGATCCCCTGCAAATAAAAAGCAAAGCTTCCGCCTATTTTTTGCGCCCTACCAGTCTCAATAGCGCGGCAAACTTGGATCCACCTCCGTCGTCCAGCGATCCATTCCCCCGGCAAGATTGGCAATTTTAGTGAAGCCTGCGCGCTCCAATTGGCCGAGGGCATGCCGGCTCCGTACCCCATGGTGGCAATAAACAACCAACTCTTGATTCTTCCAGCTTTCGAGTTCCCCCATTCTTTGCGCGAGTTGGCCCAAGGGTATTAGCTTGGATTTCGGCAAAGCCACGAGCTGATGCTCGCCGATTTCCCGGACATCCAAGAGATTTGGCGGAGGGAAAGAATTGAGCAACCTCGCCAGCTCGGTCGGAGTAACTTCCGGGATCATCCCATGTAGAGGTTGCGCTCGCCGACCGATGGGCTACTGATTTCGCCCCGCCAGATAGCGTTCCACGTCGATGGCCGCCGCGCAGCCCTGTCCGGCCGCCGTGATGGCTTGCCGGTAAACGTGATCGGAGCAATCTCCTGCCACAAAAACCCCGGCCACATTGGTCTCAGTGCCTCGCTTCGGAATGACATAGCCGTTCTCGTCCATGTCGATGGCGCCTTTGAAGAGTTGGGTGTTCGGCACATGCCCAATTGCCACAAAAACGCCCGCGCAATTGATCACGCTCTCCCCGTCCGTCTTCAAATTCCTTAAGCGCACGCCCGTGACCTTATCCTGCTTGACGTCGAGGACTTCCGTCACCACTGAATCCCAGACGGGCGTGATTTTGGGATGCGCGAGGGTGCGCTCCGCCATGATCTTGGAGGCCCGCAACGAATCGCGCCGGTGCACCAGATAAACGACCGAGGCGAAGCGCGTCAAATAGGTCGCTTCCTCGCATGCCGAATCACCGCCGCCCACCACGACCAGCGGCTGGTTGCGAAACATGGGCAGCGCACCATCGCACGTGGCGCAATAGGTCACGCCCTTTTTTTCCAGCACCTCCTCGCTCGCCAAACCGAGATGCCGATGCCCTGCGCCGGTGGCAATAATAATCGTTTCACTTTCCACCGGTTCGCCATCCACGGTCAAAACAAACGGTTGCCGGGTCAGTTCAACGCCCTCCACCGTTCCAAATTTGACCCGCGCGCCAAATCGCTCAGCCTGCTTTTGCATCCGCGTCATCAATTCATAGCCATCCACGCCTTCGGGAAAACCGGGATAATTTTCCACGATGCTGGTCGTGGTCAATAGGCCCCCGGGCATCGTGCCGGTGAGGACTAGGGGATTCAGATTGGCCCGGGCGGTATATAACGCGGCCGTGAGTCCGGCACAACCGGTTCCAATGATGACAATTTTTTCCATAAAGCCCGAAAAGCTAATGACCAGCGCGTCACTTGGCAAGCGTCGGTTGGCGCAGACAGCAATTCCCCACGACGGTGAAGAATTAGGATTTTTTAGGATCCACCGTCATTTTTTGAGCGGCGACCGCAACGAGGGTTCCTCATTTGAGCTCCGCCGCCCGCTGCGTGCCGACCCTTCACCTGGTTTCCCCGTCCACCGCGCGCAGGAGCAGGCTCTTATCCGGATTGCCCGGCACCACGACCGGGCCGGAGTCGCCCCCCTTGAGAATCGCCGCGCGGGAATCCAGCCGCAGCGCGCCTTTCAGCTTTTTGGCCGTGCCGCTGTGGCATTCGTAGCACTGCTCGACAAGCACCGGCCGGATTTTGGACTCGAAAAAGGCAAGTTGTTCCGCTGCGGTTTCCGCCCGCCCCGGCGCCGCCCCAACCAAAGCCCACAACCCCAGCGCAACTCCGGCCGCTTTCCGGGCAAATCCATTCCGACCGGGCGGCGACATTGCGTCCGGCACGGCCGGTGGTGTTTGCGGCGGAAATGCGGCCGGAAACCACTCGCGCCACGCCTCGATATGCGCCACCATCGCGTCAGCCGCTGCTTTCGGTTTGCCGGACGCGAGCGCGGACAACATCTGGCGATGGTGGTGGACGGTCACCTGGCGGGGCTCGAAGGCCAGTTTTTCCTGCAAACGATGCGTGTGCGCGAGCCACATCTCGAACTGCCCCCGCAAACCCAGCCAGGTCGAGAGCAACCGTCGGTGTCCGGAAAGCCGCACGATCAATTCATGCAACTCCACGTCCAGATGCGACAACTCCCCGAGCGTTGCCGCCGTCTCCTGTCGGCGCAGGTTCTCCTCTACGGCGCTCGTGTGGGCCGCCGTCCAGCGCCGGGCCGCATGCCGGGCGGCGAGACTTTCCAAGGCGATGCGCATGGAGCTGATTTCCTCGAAGTCTTCGGCGTCCAGCTGGCGCACGCGCGTGCGACTGCGCTCATTGAACTCCACCAACCCCTCGCGCTCGAGGGCGATCAATGCCTCGCGCACGGGAGCGCGGCTCGCCTTGAACCGTTCCGCCAGCACCGGCTCGGCCAAGGCGCTGCCGGGTTTGAACTCGCCCGTCACGATGGCCTGTCGCAACCGCTGGGTGATTTCCGCCCCGAGATTGCGCCGCGGCGCAGGCTGGGCTCTTGGTCGGCTGGATGCAGTCATGGTGCGAGCAAGGAGTAACACAAAGAAATGGACTGTCGACACTTTTGTCACATTCAATTCTTTCGCGAAAAGTTGCGTCCGAGCGTTTACCTCGTTTTACGGGTTACCGGTGTTTGCGCCGCGCGCGGCCAGTTGTGTTCGGCAAAGAATCTGTCTCGAACGCGGCGGCGTTTTCCGTCTCCCTCTCCTCCCGCAAAGGAGGAGAGGGCTGGGGTGAGGAGGCAGTTCTTTGTCAAATTGGTTCTGACGAGAAAAGGACAGCGAACCGAAGCGCACCAAAACACCTTCAGACCGCCTCTGTCACCCCATCCGCAATCCACAAAATGTTGACCGGTTCTTGAGTTAGCCAGCCGCAGTGATTCCTTTCCTGGCCTGATTGAGACAATTTAGCTTTCAATAATAAGAACCCCTTCGCTGGTCTGACCCTTTCACCTTTCACCGTTCTGGCGGCGTAATCAGCGTGAGGATATGACTTTAAGAGACATTTTCGGATATGTTCAATATTTGAAGGCATTGAGATTTACAAAATCCGTATTAACAGTAGCTTAGTT
>JAYTXL010000290.1:0-43134 GCA_043742955.1 Verrucomicrobiota bacterium
GAGATCAAACGAACCTGCGATCGCAGGGGGGCGCGAGCTATAAGGCTCGCAGCTCGCCCCCCTGCTTGTTCTAGCTTGCTTCCGAGCTCAAAAAGCCGAAAATTCACCCACACGACACCGAGAAGATCCCAAATATCTTCGCCTGCTGCGGAGTGAGTTGGAGACTCCTCACGTCGGCATTTACCCATTCAAAAGCGGATTAAAGCTTCTGGTGTTCGATGATCTCTGCGGCCCGACGGGTTCCTGCTTCACGCTGAAGAAGGGCGCCGAGGGCCTGTGCGGAGGCGCGCAGCGGCCCATCTTCGGTCGCGCTTTTCAAGCGTTCCGCGAGCAGTTGCGGGGTGAGCTCCGTGAAATGCACGGGGCGCGTGGCGGCACCGGCGCGAAAAGCGCGCACCGCCCAGAACGATTGCTCACCAGAGAATGGAATCACCACCGAGACCACCCCGGTGCGCGCCGCTTCCGCCAGCGTGCCTGCGCCGGCATGATGTACGCAGGCCGCCATGCGCGAAAAAAGCCAGTCGAATGGAGTGTCACCCACGACGAGCAGATCGGGAGTGCTTTCAGGTGCGGAGCCCTGCATCCAGCCTTGGCCGATGACAGCGCGCAAGCCGAGCGTGCGCACCGCCGGCAGGACGACTGTATTCCAAAATTCTGAGGTCACGCCCGCCAAGCTACCGAAGCCAAGGTAAACGGGCGGTTTACCCAGCGCCAGAAATTGGGCCAATTCGGTGGGAGCGACCCAAGCTCGTCCACGATTGAGGTGCCAAAAACCGGTGAAATGGCAATTCGCCCGCAGCCGGACTTCACACGGGAGCAAGCGTGGACTGCAGGCGAGCAGGGTAGGGCAGGCGAGTTCGAAGGGGCTGAGCCGTCCGGAGACCGGGAGTAATCCGAGGGCCTGAGTTCGCCAGGCGCGGAGCCAGTCGCGCATCCGGCGATGTAAGTGCTGGTAGAACAGCCAGTGCGTGAGTTGATTGACCCAAGCAGGCAAGTGCAGGAGGTGTAGGGCGAGTGGGAGGTTGGGGAGCGGGAAGGCGCGGTTTATTTCGTAGGGCGTAAGGCGGGTGAGGACGCAGGGGCGTGTATATTTTTCGCACACGTGCGGCACAGGGCCCGGCCCGCAAATGACCAGATCTGATTCGCGACATATTTCCACTGCGGCGTCGAGATCGCGAAAATCGCCCCAAGTGGGGCGAGTTCGAAGCGTGCGCCAGAGGAGCGACAGGGAGCGGCTGCGGCTGGGCTTGGGGGACGCGTGCATGAGGCTGCGCGCGATTTCCTGCACATCCGTCCGATCCAAAGCTCGAAACGGGATTTTCAATTCATGGCAAACCTGGCCATAGATTCCGTGTGATCCGAGCGTCACTTGGTGTCCGCGCGCTTGCAGTTCCCGGGCCAGGGCCAGATGGGGCTCGACGTCACCGCGCATTCCGGGCGCCAGGATTCCGATTTTCATAGCGCACCAACCAGACCACGCCACCGCAGCACTCCCAACCCGTGGGAATAGGGAACCAGCGCCGTGGGATATTTCAAAGAAGCCAGCAACCAGAAGAGGCGCATACCCAGAAAGTAGGTGTTCACATCGTGAAACAGCACCAAGGCTTGCGGGGCCAAGCGCGGCTGGAATAGTCGAAAATCGCGGCGCACGGCCCGAAAAGTGTGCCAGCCATCAATATGCAGGAGGTCGATTAGGCCGGGAATATGGTCGCGCGCCGAGTCGAATGTCATGCGCAGTGGGATAATAATTTCCTGCAAACCTAATTCCCGACGAAAGGTCATGAACTGCTCGTAGACGCGTTCGTCGTAGGCGCCGGTGTCAGGGTCTCCCCTCCAGGTATCCACGGCATAGAGCCGGCCGCCCGGCACATGTTCCTTGAGCGCAAGAGCCATGGCACAGGCTGAAAAACCGCCAAAACTCCCCAGTTCCACGATGGTCTTTGGGCGCTGCTCCCGAACCAGGGCATGCGCGAAAGTGCCCAGACCACGCCAGGCGGTAGGGACTTGTCCCGGCCGATCCTGCAACGCCTCCAGTTGTTTGATTGAATTGCTGGCCTTGATGGTTTCGAGCCAATCCAACTCGGCCTGCAATCCAGGATCCGAGATTCTCCCCGTGACCGCGTTCAGGAGATTGAAAGCGTGCTGGCGGATGGTTCTGGCCCGGTCTCGAATCGTTTTGGAAACCATGCTTTAATCAATGCTTTCGTGGCGGGGCGCGAGGTGAAATATTTAACCGGACGTCACGCTCCGGCACATCAGGGCAACGTCCGCTTTTTGCGGCGGTTAATTCCGGCGGTTTCAAAGGCCGCCGCCAAATGGGTGTAAGATTTTTGAGCGGCGGCTACCGGATCATACCCCGGGAGGTTGGAAATCATTCCGCTTACTTCCACCACCACCGCGCCGCGATAGCCTGTTTCCTTGAGCTGCCGCAGGTACTGCACGTAATCAATCTTTCCTTCGCCCGGCAGCAGAAACTTGAACTTGGCCGCGTCGCCTTCGCTGTCCTTGACATGCACGAAGGCAGCATGGGGCGCGATCTGGCGCAGCGTCTCGTCGCGCTTGAAACCGCGCAATTCGTAATGGCTGAAGTCATAGACCAGTTTGATCCAGGGGCTGTCGGCCTGGCGGAGTAGCCAGAGCGCGTCGGCGGGCGTGTGCAGCGCCCCACCGACATGCGGTTTCAAAGCAATGATCTGCTGCTGGGCGGCGGCCTCTTTCGCCCAATCGCGCAAGCGTTCCGCCAGGCGTTCCTTGAGGCGGTCCCAATTTTCCGGCTTTCCGCCGAGAACCGTTTCCAATACCGGGACCGCTTTGGGCGAAAGCGTCTGGCCCAGCTCGGCGGCCGCCTTGATCCGCGCCAGATTCGCCTGATGCGCCGTGTCATCGACGGCCAGGGAAAGATTATCCATGAGCGCGGAAAGCTTGAGTCCAAGAGAATCCAACTGGAGCCGCAGCCGGTTGCGTTCGGCGGCGGAAAGCAGTTTCGGCTCGGTCGGATAGCCAGGCATCAGGGCCAGTTCGACGCTGTCGTAGCCGATGTCCGCGCAGGCTTTTAGCGCATCGGCCAGCGGCATTGATTTCATGCCGTACAAGCTGAAACCAAGGTTGATCAGTGACCCGGATTTTGCCGGTGCGCCCGGCAGGGTTTCGGCTAGCGGCAGAAGCGCCAGCGCGGCGGTTCCTTGTTTCAGAAAAGTGCGACGGTGAAGCATGGGAAACTATTCGCCGACGTGCGCCTTGAGCATCCGCATGAATTCCCGCATCAGCACGGAATTATCCATCCAGACCCGAGCGCTCACGAGGTTGCCGTCGATGACGAAGGGTTGGTCCACATAGTTCGCCCCGCCCTGTTCCACATCGAGCCGGCACTTGGCAACGGTCGTGAGCGTGCGTCCGCGAATCACGTTGGCGGCGGTGAGAATCTCGATGCCATGACAAACCATGGCGACCGGTTTATTGGTGTCGAAGAAATGGCGGGTGAGGCGGAGCAGGTCCTGATTGTAGCGAAGATATTCCGGGGCGCGTCCGCCGGAGATGAACAGGCCGCAATAATCTTCCGGCTGCACATCCTTGAAGGCGACGGTGGCGCGAATGTGGTAGGCGGGGCTTTCGCGGGTGATGTCCCATTTCGGCTCACCCTGGGCCGTCGGCGGAATTTCGTGCAACACGCCGTGATACAGGCGCGCTTCCGGGCCGGCGACGACCGCTTCAAAGCCGTCCTCGGGCAGGCGGAACATCGGGTATAATGTATCCATGACCTCCGTGGCATCGCCGATGGGGATTAAAACCTTTTTGGAGTGATAGCGCGGGCGGGGGGCAGTTTTCTTCGGCATGATGGCAGGACACCAAGAGTTCTTCGTAATGTCAATCGCCGCCGTGGTGAACTTTGAACTTTGAACTTGGAACGGTGAACTTTACTCTTCGCGCGATGTCACGATTGCCCTTTGAGCTGATGCTGGCGCTGCGCTACTTGCGTCCCAAGCGGACGTTCGTCTCGATCATCACCTTGATCTCGGTCGTGGGAGTGACGCTCGGGGTTGCGGTGTTGATCATTGTTATCAGTGTGATGAGCGGGTTCGACCGGCAGTTGCGGGAAAAAATTCTCGGGTTCAATGCCCATCTCCGGATTTACCAGTCGGGCACCCCGATGGCGGATCATGCGGCGATCCGCGCGGCCATCGCCACCAACGCCCTGGTGAAGGGGGTCGCCCCGTTTGTGATGGGCAAAGTGCTGGTGGAAACGCAGCCGCAATCCGGCAGCCCGGCGGTGGATGCCCCCATCCTGCGCGGCATCGACCCGCAATTGGAAGCCCAGGTCAGTGTGTTGCCGAAGAGTGTCGTCTCGGGAAAATTCGACGTGCGCGGCAATGGGCTGGTGATCGGCACGACCTTCGCCCAGTCCCTGGGTTTGCAGGTGGGCGACCGCCTGGCCATTTACTCCCCGCGCAACCTGCAGAAGATGAAGGCCAGCCGCGGCCAGGAAAAGGAGGAGGTCATCCTGCCGGATGATTACGTGGTCAGCGGGATCTTTGATGTGGGGTATTATGAGTACAACGCGATGGTGGTGATCAGTTCGCTGGCGAATGCGCAGGATTTGTATGAATTGGACGGCAGCGTGCATGGGCTCATGGTGATGCTGCACGATCCGTATCAGGCCAAGGGGGTGAAGGAGCAGCTGGAGCGGACGCTGGGCAAAGGGTTTGTGGTGCGCACCTGGGGCGAGGAAAACTCCGTTATCTTAAACGCCTTGTTGGTGGAGAAAAACGTCATGTTTTACCTGCTGTTTTTCATCATGATCGTGGCGGCCTTTGGCATCACCAGTGCGCTCATCACCTTCGTGGTGCAGAAGACACGGGAGATTGGGGTGCTGAAGGCGCTGGGGGCGACCAACGGGCAGGTGATGCGGCTGTTCCTCGGTCAAAGCGTTTTCGTGGGGGTGCTGGGGGTCGTCATCGGCTTTGGTCTGGGCATGCTGGCGCTGGCATATCGCAATGAGTTTTTGAATGGCATGAACCGGCTCACGGGCTTCGAGTTGTTCCCGTCCTCGATTTACAGCTTCTCGGAACTACCGGCGCTGATTGTTCCCGGCGACATTGCGATTATTTGTGGCGGATCGTTGTTCATTTGCGTGCTGGCCGGACTGTTGCCGGCGTGGAACGCGGGGCGACTGAAACCCGTGGAGGCCTTGCGCTATGAGTGAGCCCGCGCCCGAGATCCTGATTGAGGCGCGTCGCCTGGCCAAGACCTACACGCTGGGCAAGCGCTCGCTCGAGGTGCTCCGGGGCGTTGACCTGACAATTAAACGGGGCGATTTTTTGGCGTTGAGAGGCGCATCCGGAGCAGGCAAGAGCACGCTGCTTCATCTGCTGGGCGGGCTCGATTCTCCGAACACCGGTGAAATCTGGTTCGGCGGCCGGAACCTGGCCGGATTGTCGCCGGGCGGACTGGCCCTGTTTCGCAGCGCCCAGGTCGGCTTTATCTTTCAAGCCTACCATTTGCTGCCGGAATTGGATGCGCTGGAAAATGTGTGTCTGCCGGCGCGGATGGCGCGCATGGATGCGGCCAAGGCCGAGGCCCGGGGGAAGGAATTGCTGGCGCGGGTCGGCCTCTCGGCGCGGCTGGAGCACCGGCCCGCGGAGCTGTCCGGGGGCGAACAGCAACGCGTTGCCATCGCGCGCGCGTTGATTAACGAGCCGCCCTTGATTCTCGCGGACGAGCCGACGGGCAATCTGGATTCCCGCACCGGCGAGGAGATCATCGACTTGCTGTGTGCACTGCGAACCGAGCGCAACGCCACGCTCATCATTGCCACGCACGACCTGCGCGTGGCGTCACGGGCCCCGCGGGTGGTTGAGTTGGAGGACGGTCGGATCAGGCCGGAGAGCGGTGCTGTCCAGTAAACGGTGGGTCTTGGGCGGCGCCCACGCGATCAGGCACGCCGATTCCTAATTTGTTGCACGGGAGAAGGGGCTTAACGTAGTCTGGCCGAGTCTAATAACATGAAGATCTATATCGACGGAAAATATTGCGACGAGAAAAATGCGAAGGTTTCCGTCTTCGACCACGGCTTGCTTTACGGGGATGGCATTTTTGAAGGTATCCGCGCCTATAACGGCCGCGTGTTCAAATTGAAAGAGCACATCGACCGGTTGTTTTATTCAGCCAAGGCCATCCTGCTGACCATCCCGCTGTCACACGCGGAAATGATGCAGGCGGTGATCCAGACCTGTCGCCGGAACAAGGTGCGGGATGGTTACATCCGCCTTATTGTGACCCGGGGGGTTGGCACGCTTGGTTTGAATCCCAAGAGTTGCAAGAACCCCTCCGTGATCATCATTGCCGGAAAAATTCAACTCTATCCGCCCGCCATGTATGAGCGCGGGTTGGACATCATCACCGTGCCGACGACGCGCAATTTGCACAGCGCGCTCAATCCGGCAATCAAATCGCTGAACTATTTGAATAACATCCTCGCCAAGATTGAAGCCAATAATGGCGGCTGCGAGGAGGCGATCATGTTGAACTCGGAAGGGTTTGTGGCGGAATGCACCGGGGACAATATTTTCATCATCCACGGGGATCAGCTGTCCACGCCGCCATTGTCGGCGGGGGCATTGTATGGCATTACGCGCGGGGTGGTGATGGATTTGGCGCGCGCCGAGGGATTGCTGGTGGGGGAGCCCAATCTAACGCGGTATGACGTGTTTAATGCAGAGGAATGTTTTCTCACGGGCACGGGTGCTGAGGTGATTCCGGTGGTGAAGATTGACGGTCGGGTGATTGGGGATGGCACGCCCGGCTCCCGCACGCGGCGCCTGATCGAGAAATACCATGCCTTGACGAAAGTGTCCGGCGAGCCGATATACCTTTAACGAACTATGTTGTGCAGCATTTGCAAGAAAAACGAAGCCAAGGTTCATTACACCAAGATTGTGGGCGACCAGATGCCCAAGATTGATTTGTGTGAAGTTTGCGCGAAGGAGAAAGGGGTGAGTGATCCCGGCGCCTTTGCGTTTGAAGATCTGCTGTTGGGCACGGGCGTAGTTCAGGAGATGGAGGAACTCACAGCCAGCGAGGCGGTCAAATGTACGCGCTGCGGTTACAGCCAGGCGGATTTCAAGAAGAGCGGAAGGCTCGGCTGTGCCGAATGCTACACGACCTTCTCGTCCGGCATGGAAGGCATGCTGAAGGCGATGCACAAGGACATCCGGCACGTTGGCAAAGTGCCGCAGGCATTGCAGCAGACCCGGGAGCACTCGGAGAAGCTGAAGGTTTTGCAAAAACGCCTGGACAAGGCTGTGGGCGAGGAGGATTTTGAGCAGGCGGCCACCATGCGGGACGAAATCAAACGGACCCAGGCGAAGCGCGACGAGAGCACCACCAGTTGAGAGATGAAGCTTCATGACTTTTTAAATTCGCCCGCCCCAGCGGGCCAGCGGGACGGGCCGCATGACCGGATTGTCATGTCCAGCCGCGTCCGGTTGGCGCGCAATCTCAAAGGGCACGCCTTTCCCGGCTGGGCCAAGAAGCCCGAGCGGATCAAGGTGCTGGAGGCGATCCGGCCCAGCGTGGAACAGTTGCCCCAGATGGCCGATTCATTTTCCGCCGCGATGGACGAACTGGGCGCGCTGGACAAACAAATCCTCGTCGAGCGACATCTGATCAGTCGGGAACATGCCGCGAAAAGTGCCGGCAGCGGGCTGGTGTTGAACCGGGATGAGTCGGTTTGCGTGATGATCAACGAAGAGGATCATCTGCGGATGCAGGCCTTGCGGCCCGGCTTGCAGGTCCGGCAAGCCTGGCTCTCGATCGACCAGGTGGATACCGCGTTGGAACAGAAACTCGACTACGCCTTTTCCCCGGACCTGGGCTACCTGACCGCTTGTCCAACGAACCTCGGCACCGCCATTCGGGTCAGCGCCATGCTGCACCTGCCCGGCTTGGTGCTGGCCGAGCAGGTCACGCAGATCATTCAGGCGGTCAACAAGCTCGGATTAGCCGTCCGCGGACTCTATGGCGAAGGCACCGAGGCGCTCGGCAATGTGTTTCAGGTCTCGAATCAGATGACTTTGGGGGAGCCGGAGAACGTCATCGTGGAGCGGATCAATAAGGTGCTGGCGCAGATCATCGAGAATGAGGAAAATGCCCGCGCCGTGCTGGTGGAGAAGAAGCCGAAAGTGGTTTTCAATGTCATCGGCCGGGCCTATGGGATTCTTGCCAATGCGCATATTATTTCCTCCAAAGAGACGATGAACCAGCTTTCACTGCTGCGGTTGGGCGTGGATCTGGGGTTGTTCCCGGATGTGGAACGCGCCTTGATCGACGAGCTGTTCGTGGTCACGCAACCGGCGCATTTGCAAAAAAGATATTCGGAAAAACTCACCGCCGAAGAACGCGATTTGTTGCGGGCCGACATGCTGCGCGACCGGCTCCAAGGGGTGAAACGGCCGCAGCCGAGGCCGTCCGGTGCGGAGGGTTCCACGGGTGAGCCGCCGCAACTGGCCTAGACGTGCCTGGGACGCAGTGGGCGCGACGGTGGTCACCCGGTTCGGCGTTGGTTGGGGTGCGGAATAATTTTTGCCGCACGGCTCTGGACATTTTCACAGAATGAACGCATTTTGGATTTATGGCTGACGAATCAATGAATAATTTTACGCCCCGGGCGCAGCAAGTGCTCGCG
Source organism: Verrucomicrobiota bacterium (assembly GCA_043742955.1). Taxonomy (GTDB): domain Bacteria; phylum Verrucomicrobiota; class Verrucomicrobiia; order Limisphaerales; family JAYTXL01; genus JAYTXL01. Next base: position 8,681 of record JAYTXL010000290.1, read on the forward strand.
TTGGCGCGCAAGGAAGCGGATCGCTTCAACCACAACTTTGTCGGCACGGAACATCTGCTGCTCGGGCTCTTGAAATTGGGTTCAGGGGTGGCGGTAAACGTGCTGCAGAAGCTGGGGCTGGATCTCGAACAGGTCCGGCTGGAAGTGGAGAAGCAGGTGGGGACCGGCCCGGATCAAAAGGTGATCGGCAACATTCCTTATACGCCGCGGGTCAAGAAAGTGCTTTCCCTGGCCGCCAAGGAAGCCAAGGCGCTCAACCATCCTTATGTGGGGACGGAGCATATTCTGCTGGGATTGCTGCGGGAAGGCGACGGGGTGGCGGCCCGGGTTTTGAAAAATCTGGATGTGGATATCGAGCAAACCCGCCAGGAGATTTTGAAAGAACTCGACCCTAATTTCACCTCCCAAGAAGAGCCGGTTGCCGGCGAGGGGACGCCGGAAAAAGCGGCGGAAAAGAAGGGGGAGACAAAGACCCCCGCGCTCAAGGCGTTTGGCCGGGACCTGACTGAAATCGCACGCAAGGGTGAAATGGATCCGGTGATCGGGCGCAAGAACGAGATTGAACGGGTTATTCAAGTTCTTTGTCGGCGGACGAAGAACAATCCCGTCCTGCTGGGCGAGGCGGGTGTGGGCAAGACGGCGATTGTCGAGGGGTTGGCCCAGGAAATCGCCCGCGGCAACGTCCCGGAATTGTTGCGGGAGAAACGAGTGATCACGCTGGACCTGGCGCTCATGGTCGCGGGCACCAAGTACCGCGGCCAATTTGAAGAGCGGATCAAGGCCGTGATGGACGAGATCCGCCGGGCCAAGAACATCATCCTGTTCATTGACGAATTGCACACCATCGTTGGGGCGGGATCCGCGGAAGGCACAATGGACGCCTCCAACATCATCAAACCGGCACTGGGCCGGGGCGAGATGCAATGCGTCGGCGCCACCACGTTGAACGAATATCGCAAATACATTGAGAAGGACGCGGCGCTGGAGCGGCGCTTCCAGACCGTCAAGGTCGAGGCCCCCTCCATCGACGAGGCGATTCTGATCCTTAAGGGGCTGCGCTCCAAATACGAGGAGCACCACAAAGCCCAGATGACGGACCAGGCTATTGAGGCGGCGGTCCGGCTTTCGGATCGTTACATCACGGGCCGATTCTTGCCGGACAAGGCGATCGACGTGATGGACGAGGCGGGTTCACGGGCCCGGATCAATGCGATGACGCGTCCGCCGGACGTAAAAATTCTCGAGGCCGAGATTGAAGAAATCAAGACGCGAAAGGAACGGGCGATTCGGGATCAGGATTTTGAAGGCGCGGCCTCCATGCGGGACAAGGAAAAGCAGGCCAAGGAGAAATTGGAGACCGAGTTGGGCGCCTGGAAGACCTCGCGTGACGAGAAGCGGGTGGTGGTGGATGAAGACGCCATTTTGCAGGTCGTGGCCAAGTGGACCGGGATTCCGCTCACGCGCATGGAGAAGGACGAGATTCAGCGCTTGCTGGACATGGAGATTGAGCTGGCCAAGACGGTGATTGGCCAGCGCGAGGCCGTGACGGCACTGAGCACGGCGCTGCGGCGCTCGCGTGCCGATTTGAAGGATCCCAAGCGGCCGATTGGCAGCTTTGCGTTGCTGGGACCGACGGGGGTCGGCAAGACGCTGCTGGCGAAATCGCTGGCGGAAACCATGTTCGGCGACGCCAAATCGCTCATTCAAATTGATATGAGCGAGTACATGGAGAAGTTTACCGTGTCGCGCATGGTTGGATCACCGCCGGGGTATGTCGGCTTTGAGGAGGGTGGGCAACTCACCGAACAGGTGCGACGCAAGCCTTATTCCGTCGTGTTGTTCGATGAGATTGAAAAAGCCCACCCGGACGTCATGAACATGCTGCTCCAGATATTGGAGGAGGGCAAGCTGACCGACAACATGGGGCGGGTCGTTGATTTCCGGAACACGATCATCCTCATGACCTCAAACGTCGGGTCGGAAACGATTAAAAAGAATTCCACCATTGGATTCACTCCGATCACCGACGAAAACAGCTACGAAAAAATGCGGGAGAAGATCATGGAGGAAGCCAAGAAGTCGTTCCGTCCGGAATTTCTCAACCGGCTTGACGACATCATCGTTTTCCGCTCACTCACCAAGCCGGACCTGATCCAGATCCTTGACTTGGAAATCGAGAAAGTCATGCATCGTCTGAAGGCAAGAAATATCCAGATGCACCTCGATGATAAAGCGAAGGATTTTCTGGTGGAAAAGGGTTACGATCCGACGTATGGAGCACGGCCCATGCGGCGGGCCGTGGAACGGTTCCTCGAGGATCCGCTCGCCGAAGAAATTCTCCGTGGGCATCTGCACGACAGCGAGCCGGTGGGGGTTTCAGTTGCCGATGGCAAGTTGATCTTCACCCAGAAGGCGGCGGCCGAGGGCGCACTATCAAGTTAGCGCAACGCTCGTGGCGCGTTCGAGGGAATGAGCCGGGACTTTGGCTAGGTTTGTTGGCTTGGCAAAAGCCCATGAACAAGTTGGCGTATGGGAAAAGGCGCTCGGCATTGCGCCGAGCGGGCCGCGAGCGGGCCGCGTGTGGGCAGCGCCGGAGGCGCGGTAGAACGTAGCCCCGGGCGTTAGAGCGGTTTCAGAAAAACTGTGGCCGGATTTTTTCGACCGGCGGGAGGTTTCCGCGAGGCAAGAGCGGCAGAGGGCTGCCGCAGTGGGCCTTTCTCGCGATCGACACCGCGAGTCTCGCGGTGTCGGGATGATTTACTCAGTCAACTCAAGAAACTTTTATGAAAATACCCACCAAACTCATCCGCCGGTTCCTCTCCATCGCACTGCTCTCGGCTTTCGCGCCGATGGCGTACGCCCAAGGCACAAGTGCCTTCACCTATCAGGGCCAGTTGCGCGACGGCTCGACCAACGCCAACGGCAGCTATTCGCTGACGTTCACTCTCTTCAACGCCGCCAGCGGCGGCGGCCAGATTGGCGGCACGCTAGCCGCACCCAGCCAGTCCATCGTGAACGGGTTGTTTACTGTGAATCTGGATTTTGGCGGCACGGCTTTTGATGGCAGCGCACGCTGGCTGGAAATCACCGTGGCCTCGCTGACCGCGACCAACACCCTCGCACCGCGCTCGTCCATCACCCCGGCACCCTATGCGCTTTACTCAAGCGCGGCAGCGACTGCAACAACGCTGAACAATGGCAATTGGAATGCCAGCGTGGGCAGCTACCAAGGCAACGCCAATGTTTTAAGTTTCAACGTCAATAACGGGTTTGTGCTGGGACTTGCAACGAGTGGTGCTTACGTCAATGGCGAGGTTTCCGCCAGCCAATTCAGCTTTAATAGTGGCGGCTCCATCTCTAGTGACGGACAGCGTGGTATCCAACTCGACGGCAGCATCAGTGCCAGCAATCTCGTGCTTCATGGTAGCAGCATCCAATTCCCGGGCCAATCCGGTGCCACCATGGCCGTTGGCACCAACGGCGATTTTATTTTTGATAACAACCTCCGGATCACCGCGCTGGGTGGACTGAGTTTGCCCGCCCCTGGCGGCAGTCGCGCGATCAGCGCCAACAATCAAGGTATCACTTTGGATGGCGTTAGCATCAGTGCCAGTAGTGGTGTGGTTTTGCCCACATCTCTCGGCGGGGCAGTGTCGCTCGCTACAACTGGCAACAGTCTTTACATTCCCGCCGGCGGTTTAACCGTCAATGGAACTATTAACGCAAACGGGTTCAACCAAACCAGTGACAGGAACGTAAAAGAACAATTCATGGCGATCAACTCCCGTGAAATCCTTGAACGCGTGGTTGGCTTGCCGATTTCCAGTTGGAATTTCAAAGCAGATGGGAAGGCGCGGCACCTCGGCCCGATGGCGCAGGATTTCTTTGCCGCGTTCCGCCTGGGCACGGACGAGAAACACATCGCCACCGTCGATGCCGATGGCGTGGCGTTGGCCGCCATCCAAGGGCTGCATTCCCTCGTGAAAGACAAGGAGGCCGAAATCGCCGGCTTGAAGCAGCGGCTGGAGGCTTTGGAGAAAATCGTCCTCCAGCAGAACGGAGGTGGCCGATGAAACGCGCGCTCTGCAACCGTCTTGGTCACATCGGGTGCTTTGGGGAATGGCCCGCCGCCTTCCCCCTCACCCCAGCCCTCTCCCGCCGGGAGAGGGAGCCACTACGCCCGCGCCTTGGTAAAACTGAAGCGTCCGGGTTGGCCGGAAAACGGAATGCGATTCTCCCTCTCCCCTGGGGAGAGGGCCGGGGTGAGGGGGAAGCCAGCGCAGTCAGGCGACAAGCCTCGAAGTTTTGCCAACGGCTCTTGCTCATGCTCGCCCTCACCTGCGGATTCACCGCCCACGCGCAAAGCGGCGGGAGGTTCACCATCGTTCGCAGTGTCATCGCCGGCGGCGGCACCACGTTCAGCACCGGCGGCAACTTCACGCTCGGCAGCACCGTCGGCCAGCCTACCGCCGGCCTGCTCACCGGCACGCGATATTCAGTGCCGGGAGGTTTTTGGATTACGCCTTCGTTCCTGATTTTCGCGCCGGTCAAGAGCGGCGGCAATTTCACCCTCTCCTTTGAAACCACCGCCGGAAAGACCTACCTCGTGGAATACACCGTTTCTCTGTCCACGCCCAATTGGCAACCGCTGCCGAATGTTTCTGGCGACGGCACCGTCAAGACGCTGACCGACCCCGCCGCCAGCAGCGTTCAACGCTATTACCGGGTTCGCGAGCAGTAGGTTGTCTGTGAGCGTGAACCCGACATGAAGACTCCTCCCCCCATTCCCAAGACCGCTTCGAGCAAGAGCGCGATGTTCACTGACAATCCAAAATCAAGTTGCCGGAAGCGGGGAGGGGTGGTCCTGGCCATTGGCGTCGCGATATTCGTGGTGACGGTGGTGGTGCCTTTGGGCGAAACGTCTGGCCTGCTGGGAGGGGTGCTGTTCAGCGCTGCGACCCTCGCAGGCTCGATTGAATCCATTACCGGATGCCCTTTCTGGCAATTGAAAGCACAATGGACTGGCTTGAAGGGATGGCAGCAATTCAGCCTGGTGGTGATACTCGCACCGCTGGGCTTCTCGCTGATCTTCAGCACGGTGTTTCTGGCTTATTCCATATCTCCGTGGAAGAGCCCGGTGGTGCCTTGGAGCGGCTGAACTGGCGAGCCATCGGCCAAAGCGGGCGGCCTGATGCACCGCAAATATTGGAGCAATTAAAAACCAAAGACCTGGTGAACCAGGTGGGCGGGGAAGATTCCGCCGCGCGAAACTTTTCAGGTGATGTTTTGCAAGCTGCTTTCTACTACGATCTGATTCAGCAATACAGCATAGATGCACTGCGGAATAATATCTTCACCGAGAACCGTACGACTTTGTATCGACAGTGGACAAAAACAGAAAACGGAAAAAATGGTTGGCTTGGGACAAAGTTGCAGTACGCCAGAAATGAGATGGTTGCTCAAAGCACAGTGGCCGCTCATTCCGCACCCTTCCCCGATGGCCCCGTCAGCTAGTAAAGTCTGCTTCCTCCGTCTCACGCTGGTTCCTGCTGGCTGATGCAGTGGAAGGAGCCCAGGCCCCAGATCAACTCGGTCGAATCAATCCCGATCACGCGCCGGTCGGGAAATTCATTTTGCAGAATGGCCACCGCCTTCGCATCGTTCGGCTGCCGGTAGGTGGGCACCAGCACGATTTGGTTGGCGATGTAGAAGTTTGCGTAGCTCGCCGGCAAGCGCTGTCCCTCATGCTCCACCACGCCGGGCATCGGGAGTTCTACGATTCGCAGCGCAATTCCCGCCTGATCACGCATGGAGCGTAGGCGTCCTAAATTATCCTGAAGCAACGCGTAGTTCTCATCCGCCGGGTCGCTTTCCACCACCGTTACGACGGTCGTCGGGTTGACGAAGCGTGTCAGGTCGTCGATATGTCCGTCCGTGTCGTCACCCACAATGCCTTCGCCGAGCCAGAGGATATTCGTCACGCCGAGATAATCGCGCAGGTATTGCTCGATCTGTTCCCGAGTCAGTTGGGGATTCCGGTTCGGGTTCAGCAAGCAGGCTTCGGTCGTGAGCACCGTGCCGCGACCATTGACCTCGAGTGAACCGCCTTCCATGACGATGCCGGGCGAGAACAACGGCAGCCCGCGCAGCTTGGCGACGTGTTGCGGAACCGCGTCGTCCAAATCAAACGGCGGATATTTGTTACCCCAGGCGTTGTAACCCCAGTCCACGATGGCACGCTCGTGCTGTCCGTCTCGTTCGCGCGTCAAAAAAATCGGCCCGTGATCGCGGCACCACGGTTCGTAAGCGGGGAAATGATGGAAGCGTACGCGGTCAAGCGGCGTCTGCAATTTCGTCAACCGCTCGCGCACCGAGCTTTCCATGGCCGCGTCCCACACGTTGAGGTTTACTTCCTCGACGGCCACGAGCTGGCGGATCAGCTCGGCATAAACGGGCGGGATGGTTTCGTAGCGATCGGGAAAGCTGATGCCGTCCGGGCGCGGCCAGCTAAACCAAGTGCCGGCGTGCGGCTCCCATTCCGCGGGCATGCGGAATCCGAGTTGTGCAGGGGTGGGGGCGCTCAATTAATCCTCCGGGGTTCAACTCGATGCTTATCAGGCCACCTTTTCGCCGCGGGCGGCCTCCAGCAGGCGGTACCAGTCTTCGCGTGAGAGGTTCACGTCCAGCGCGCCCGCAGCGGCGGCAATGGTGGGTGGTTTGGTGGATCCGATGATCGGGATAATCCCGGTGGGGTGCTTCAACAGCCAGGCCAGGGCGACGTTGGGCCGGGTGGCACCGAGCGCCTGCGCGATGGCGTCGAGTAATTCAACGATTGGCTGCGGGCGGTAGTTCTTTTGCTGGGGCATGAGATAGCGCGCGCCTTCCCCCAATTGTCCACCCGCCAGCGGACTCCAGGCCATCGGCGTGATTTTGTCGGCGAGACATTGATCGATCACGCCATCGTTGAAGGCGCTGAGATTGGCGAGACTGATTTCCACCTGATTGACGACGAGCGGGCGGGCGCAGGCTTGCTGGAGCATGGCGACCTGCGAGGCCCGGAAATTACTGACGCCAAATTCGCGCACTTTGCCAGCCTGAAGCAGTTTTGAAAATGCGGCCGCCACCTCGGTGGGGTCGCACAACCAGTCCGGGCGGTGCAGTTGAAAGAGATCGATGGTCTCCACTCCGAGGCGGCGCAGCGAGCCTTCGCAGGAGGCGATGATGTGTTCCGCGGAAAGATCGTAGCGCGCGGGGGTGCCGGCGGGTTCGCCGGGCTTGCGGACACCGCATTTCGTGGCGATGATCGCCTGGGCGCGCAGGGCAGGGGATTCGCGCAAGACCTGGCCGAAAATAGTTTCGCCCGCGCCATTGCTGTAGATGTCCGCGTGGTCGAAGAGGGTGTAGCCTGCCTCAAACGCAGCGCGCACCGCGGCGGGTCCGTCGGCACCCGGCGTGCCGATGCGCCAGCAGCCGAAAGCGAGTCGGCTGCACTTCAGCGAGCTCTTTCCCAGAGTGATGGTTTGCATAATTCAAAAAGTCTGTGCGAGGTTAAAACCAGAATGCACCGTCCGCAAAGCGAATTCGTTTTGAAATGCAAAAATGCGCCGGCACTGCGCCTGGACGGATTGCAATAATTCACTTCCAATTCGACACGTCTGCCGTGCTTGGCGCGTTCCCCATTATCCTGACCTTCTCCCGCCGGGAGCAGGAAGAACCACTGCGTCGCGGATCATCTGATTATGCCGGGCGCGAATCCAAGCGCGAGGATCCCGCGAACGGCGGGAGAGGTTTGGGGTGAGGGGAATGAGCCTACGATACATCGCAGCTCTTTCGATGGTGAAATTCACTTTGGCAATCGCGCTATTGCCAGCCAAGCAGGCGTCCACCGTGATAAGTCAGGAACGCCAACCCCCACGCCAATGCCCCCATATAGGCCCACTGGAACAGCGGCCATTTCCAGGAATTCGTCTCGCGGCGCACCACGGCCACGGTGCTGACGCATTGCAGCGCGAAGACATAAAAGACCATCAAGGTGACGGCGGTGAGCGGCGTATAAACGGCCCGGCCATCGGGATGTTTCTGCTCCTGCAAGGCCTGGGCGAGGCTGGTCGTGCCGGCGTCGGATTTGTCGTAGTCGCCGACGTTATAGACGACCGACATGGTGCTGACAAAGACCTCGCGCGCGGCGAACGAGGCGACAATGCCGATGCCCATCTTCCAATCGAAACCGAGCGGGGCGATGGCGGGTTCGAGCAGGCGGCCCAAGCGGCCGGCGAAACTGTGACGGAGCCTTTCACCAGCCTGCTCTTTCTCAAGTGCGGAAATCGCATCTGCTTGGGTGGCTGCGACGGCATTGGTTCCAATCTTGAGGTTTGATGCGAGCGTCATCCCTGTAGGGTCTTTTGAGAGGCCGCTTTCAAGCGTCAGGCGCTTCTCGGAATATTGTTTTTCAATTTCCGAGCTTCTGGGATACGTCGCCAGAAACCACAGCAGAATATTAATGCCAAGAATCACCGTGCCGGCGCGGCGCAGGAAAAGTTTGGAGCGATCCCACATGTGGCGGAGCGTGACGGAGAGCACGGGGCGCTTGTAGGGGGGCAATTCCATGATGAGCATGGCGGGTTCGCCTTTGAGGAGCGTCTTCTTAAACAGCCAAGCCATGAACAAGGCCACGACGATGCCCAGCAGATACATCGCCAGCATCGTAAGTCCCGCCAGCTTAAAAAAACCGAGCACCGTCACGTCGGGGATGCACGCAGCAATGAGCACGGTATAAACGGGTAGCCGTGCCGAACAACTCATCAGCGGGGCGACCAGGATGGTGACGAGCCGATCCTTCGGCGATTCGATGGTGCGCGTGGCCATGATGCCGGGAATGGCGCAGGCGAACGAGCTGAGCATCGGGATAAAGCTTTTGCCGTGCAATCCGACGCGCGACATCAACCGGTCCATGAGAAACGCCGCGCGCGCCATGTAGCCGGTATCTTCGAGCAGGCTGATGAACAGAAACAGCAGGATGATTTGCGGCAGGAAAACGACCACCGCCCCAACGCCTTTGATGACTCCCTTGACCAGCAGCTCGTTCAAGTCGCCTGGGGCCATGAGGCCGCTGACCCAGCCCCCAAAGCTGTCCACGACTTCAGTCAGGAAATCCATGGGCACTTTGGCGAAAGTAAAAATGCTTTGAAACATCAGCGCCATAAGGGCTACGAAGATCAGCATGCCCCAGGCCTTGTGGGTGACGACGCGATCCACCTGGTCGCTGAACGTCTCGTGCATCAGATCGACTTCGGTGACGACGGTGTGAATGATTTCACCGATGCGGGCGTACCGCGCCTCAATGGCGGAGCTGCGCCAATCAATGCCCGCCGCAGTCAGGCGCGCTCTTGACTCGGTGACCAAGGCATGGATTTCCACCGGGTAATGACCCGCCGTAGCCGACAGGGCTTTTTCGTCTGCCAGGAGCAGGAGTGCTTCCGCCCGTGCTGAGGTTTTTCGCTGCGGAAAGGCCTGCTTGAGGAGGGCGGCAAGCTGTTCGATTTCTGCGGTGAAGGACTTCGGCAGTTCGCAGAACGGAGCATGGTTCCCCGGCCAGGAATCCTGGCCGCCTGAACTGGTGCCAAGCCGGGCAATGATCTGTTCCCGCAATTCGTCAACGCCTTCACCTTTGCTCGCAATGAGCGGCAGCACGGGCGTGCCTAGTTTCCGGGCGAGTTGTGCCGGATCTATCTGATGGCCGTTTTGCTCGGCCACATCCATCATGTTGAGAGCGACGAGGGTGGGATAACCCAGCTCGATAACTTGCGTGACGTAGTAAAGGTTCCGCTCCAGATTCGAGGCGTCGGCGACAACGACGACGAGGCCAGGGGCGTTTACATCCGCGAGCCGGTGGAACAGCACATCCCGCGAGATTTGTTCATCCAGCGAGCGCGGGCTGAGGCTGTAGGTGCCGGGCAAATCCAGAATCGTGATGTTGTTCGCGCGCTGGAGGGCGCCCTCCTTTCGTTCGACGGTGACCCCTGCATAATTTCCGACCTTCGCCCGCAGGCCGGTGAGCGCGTTGAAAAGGGTGGTTTTTCCGCAATTGGGATTACCAGTGAGGGCAACAATATGTGGTGAAGAATCCATATCGCAGACGAAGAGTTAATTTCGCTTCTGCGGTTGCCTTCCCCTCACCCTGACCCTCTCCCTAGGGGCGAGGGAACAGCCGTTGGATGCTTTTTGATTGGCGGAAGATGTGCGAGCAGTTGCCGGTTCACGTCTGGTCGAGAGACGGTGAATGATTCTCCCACTCCCTGAGGGAGAGGGCCGGGGTGAGGGGGAAGCTGGCGAACAAGCTGCGCGCCAAGCTGTTTTGGCGCAGTTTGAATTATCGGTGAGGGCAGCAAATTTCATGTTTGGAGGTTCGGCCAACACGGAATTATTCAGTGGGTGGCTCGCGGTGTGAAACTACTATTTTGAAAGATTGGACGCCTCGCTCTACTTCGGTTGTGGGATCACAAGAATTTGCTCCGCCTCATGCTTTCGCAGCGTGAGATTATAGCCCCGCACTTTGATTTCCACGGGATCTCCCAGGGGGGCGAAGCGGACGAGTTCCACGCGCGTGCCGACGAGCAGACCCATTTCCAGAAGTCGGGCGCGATCTTCGTTTGGAACTTGAATAGCCGTGACCGTGCCGGCGGCGCCAAGCGGGAGCGACGTTAGAGGTTGTCCGGGGGCGGACATGGGTCAGGCGGCCTTTTGGTGGGCGGCCGGCAGCCGTTCGACCATAATTGACTCGGCCAATTGCTTGCTGATACCGAGGCGGACATTGCAGACCTGGCAAATAACGTTGGTGTGTTTGAGCAGCAGCTTGATGCGTTGTTCTTCGCAGAAACCCATTTCACGGAGGCGATGGGTGATTTCGGGCGTGGCGTTGAGCTGCTTAATCCGGACTGACGTGCCGGCCCGCACCTCATTCAAAGGGCAAACCTCCGGCTGACGGCACTCACCGTCCGACGGATTAAAGGTTGGCAGTATTTCGTTCAACAGTCGCAAAGTATGGTAATTGAGACTTAGTTTCAAGTGGGATATTCAAAGTTTCATCAGGTTTGGCCCAAAGGGGTTGTGGAAGCGGAAAACTAATGAATTTGACGGTGGACTCACTTTCGCATACCAGTTGAGCCGCAATTGATGCACAATCCTACTTTCAGCCGTCCGGCTAATATTCTTTCCGCCAGTTACCCAGGGTGGTCCAAGCGAAGGGTCGCTTGTGGATAGTCCTGGCGTCCATCGACCGCGCAACGTGGATTGGAAGCGGGCGGCGGCTTTGCTCTACGGCGACTGGGGCACGAGCAAGGCTTACGTCATTGGCGCGGCTTTTCTGGCGACAACCTATTCGTCGCTGCCGATCATTCTCGCCGTGTGCGCCTTGACGGCGGTGGTGGGGTTTAACTACGTCATCATCTGCAAGCATTTCCCGGACGGCGGCGGGGTGTATTCTGCGGCCCGTAGTCAAAGCCGTTTGGTGGCGGTCATTGGATCGTTGTTGTTGGTGGCGGATTTGACGGTGACGGCCGCGCTCAGCGGATGGGCGGCGATGAAATATCTGCAGGTTCCCGATGAATTTGTCGCCCTGGCGACCATGGGATTGATCCTGGTGGTGGGCTGCCTTAATTCCTTCGGACCCAAACACAGCGGGAGCATGGCGGTGTCTTTGGCCATCCCGACTTTTATTGTGGTGGTGCTCATCATCGGGATGAGTTTGCCGCATTTGACGCTGGTCCATTTAACCGCGCCCCACGAAAGTTTCGGCACGAATTGGAAAGCGTTTGTCGGGGTGATTCTGGCCTTGAGCGGCGTGGAGGCCATTGCCAATTTGACCGGGGTGATGAAGCTGGATGCCGGCGCCTCGCTGGACAAACCGGCGGTGGGGGAAACGGCGCAGAAGGCGATCTGGCTTGTGGCGGTGGAGGTCGTCCTGGGAACGGCGCTGCTTGGGTGGGCCATGCTTTCGCTGCCTCCGGAAATGCAGCAGGAGTTGATAAATCGCTGGGAAGACATGCTCAACGTGCTGGCCGAGCAATACGGCACGCTCACTTTTGGTCCGGTCTTTGGCAAGTGGTTTGGTTTTGCCACCGGTATTATTGTCGGGCTGTTGCTGTTGAGCGCGGTGAACACGGCGATCGGCGCGCTGATCGGTCTGTTGTATTTGCTGGCGCGGGATGGGGAGATGCCGAAGTCATTTACGAAGCTTAATTCGCATGGGGTGCCCTGGCTGCCGATGGGGATTGCAGCCCTTCTGCCTTTGCTGGTGGTAGCCATCTCACCCGACCAGCTTTCCCTGATGGAATTATACGCGATCGGCGTGGTGGGGGCCATCACGGTGAACCTGGGTTCCTGCCTGCTGAATAAGAAACTGAAGCTCAATTTTTTTGAATATACGCTCATGGGGTTGACCTTCCTGGTGCTGGCCGCGGTGGAAGTCACGCTGGCCAAAACCAAACCCAACGCCTTGTTCTTCATCGTCTGCATTCTGGTGTTAGGGCTGGGCTTGCGCGCGTGGGCGCAGCGGCGCGCGGGCTTGGCCACCATCACCGTGAGCCGCGATGTGGCGGCCGCGGTTTCCCCGGAATCCTTCGCCAATTTCCACCTCAACCTGAATCCCGGCCAATCCATTCTCGTGGCGGCCCGCGGCATGACCTCGGTGCTTCGATTTGCGCTGGAGGAAGCGCGACTGCGACAGGGCACGCTCTATGTATTGTTCGTGAAAGAACTGGCCGTGGCCCTGCCCGGACCGCTCGAAAACTCTGAGCGTCCCCGTTGGCAGGATGATAAGCTGGCCGCGGAAATCATGTACGGCATGATGGAGTTAGGCCGGCAAAACGACGTGCCGGTCATTCCCCTCTATGCCATCAGTGAGAACCCGGCATCCACCATCCTTGATCTTTCCGCCACGCTCGGGATTGACATGTTGACGCTCGGGGCGACGCACCGTTCGCGTTTGGAATCGTTGCTCAAGGGAAACGTGGTGACCGAAGTGGCCAAGAACCTTCCGGAAAATATCCAGATGGTGATCTACGGATAGCCACTTGGTCGCGCTGCGTTGGAAATACCGCAGGGCAGGACGCGCTGGCGTCGGCTCACTCTCAAACCCGGCCGGCGCGAGGTCGCGGTTAATTGCCGGAGATTGTCCTGCCCATCCTTCGGTCAGACGTACAGCGTCGCCTGCAAATCCCGAACCAGGATGCTCAGGTGCGGATAACGATTCTCCGGGTCGGTTTCCAGGCATTTCAAGATCGTTCGCTCCAGGGCAATGGGGATGTCTGGGTTGTGTTGCCGGGGCGGGACAAACGCCGTGCGATCCAGTTGCTCCCGCAGGACAATATCCGCGCGTTCATCCGAAAACGGTTTTCGGTAGGTCAACAGTTCATAGGCGGCCACGCCGTAAGCAAAGATATCCGCCCGGTGATCAATCGGCTTGCGCAACAAGAGTTCCGGGGCCATGTAGGCCGGGGTTCCGGGGTAACGCCAGAGCCGCTTTGGCTTCTTTGGACGGGGCAAGGCGAGGTCGAAATCCACCAGCCGCACATTGGCGTTGCGCGTGATCAGAACATTTTCCGGCTTGAAATCCAAGTGCATGAAACCGCTGTCATGGACGTGCTCCAGGGCGACCGCCATGTCGATCAGAATGTTCCCGACAAACTCTTCCAGCAGCGGATCGACGCGATTGTAAAGGAGTTTCAGGTTCGAACTCTCCACATACTCCATCACCAAATAGGGAGTGCCCTCGAGCTTGCCGTGCTCAATATACCCGATGACGTATTCATGATTGTGGATTTTGGAGAGAATCTCGCAGCCGCGAACGAAGCGGCGGCGGGCCAGGAAACTATATTTGAGCCGGTCCGCCAGCAGTCGGAGGGCGACGGTTTCCCCATTTGGATTGGTGGCGGTCCAGATGTCGGCCATGCCACCGCTGTTGATCAATTCGTGCAGGCAATAATCACCAAAGGGAATCTGCTGAGAATACATGCTTAAATCATTTCGCCTGATCGCATAGCGGGCGGTGCTTTGTGCTTCACTGGTCATCGTCTAACAGGGGAGCTAGTTTCATGCCAGTAATATTTCCAACGGGTCGAATTATCGGCTTGGCGCACCTTGGGGAATGGATGCTAGTCTCAACCATGCGGCCGCTACGTTCCATTTTGGTCTATTGGGGAATCGTCTTTCTCGGTGGCGCGTTGTTGGCTCCCTGGTTATACCGACTCACCCAAGCGGGGGCGGGCCTTTCGCCAGCTCTGCAAAAACTGGCGGACCAACCCTTCCACCGTTTCGTCAATCGCTCGCTGCTCGCGCTGGCAATTCTTGGGCTCTGGCCCTTTCTGCGGAGCATGGGGGTAAAATCCTGGCGCGCGGTCGGGCTCGGCTGGCATTCAGAGATATGGCGCCAGGCCGCTTGCGGAGGCGGGGTTGGCTTTGGCTCCCTTGCCCTCGTCGCGCTGCTGAGTTGGGCCGCCGGTGCGCGCCAGCTTAACCTCGATCATTCGGCCAGTGAGCTTTTGAACCATGTCCTCAGCGCAATACTGACCGCTGCTTTCGTGGCCACGGTTGAAGAGTTGGTGTTTCGGGGTGCCTTGTTCGGAGCCTTGCGGCAAGCCTGGCGCTGGCCGCCCGCATTGGTGATGAGCAGCCTCGCCTACGCGCTGCTGCACTTTTTCCAGCGCCCCGAGCCGCTCTCCGAAATCAATTGGGCCTCTGGGTTGGCGTTGTTGCCACGCATGATGCGTGGATTTAGCGACCTCGAACAACTCGTTCCCGGTTTCCTCAACCTCGCCCTGGCCGGACTCACCCTGGGGTTGGCTTATCAGCGGACAGGTCGCCTGTATTTCTCGATCGGCCTCCATGCCGGCTGGATCTTCTGGCTGAAGACCTACGGCTTTCTTACGCGCGACGTCGCCGGAGCCAGCATCTGGCTCTGGGGAACGCATAAGCTCATCGATGGCTGGATCGCTTTCCTGATCCTTGCCCTGGTCTGGTGGGGCCTCTGCCGCCGGTTGCCGGAGGCTCAACCCGAACCTGCCCCGTGATGCCTGCCCTGTCCGTTACATCCCTGAAATGCTGGCTTGATGCCGGACTGAGTTTTTTCTACCCTGAGCTGTGCCAATCGTGCGGCGAAGCCCGTGCAAAACCGGATGAGGGTTTCGTCTGTGCGGTTTGTCGGGCCGGGGTCCGACATATCAAGCCGCCTTTTTGCGAACGCTGCGGCTTGCCTTATGAGGGTGACATCATGGGGCCGTTTGAGTGCGGGAATTGTCGGGAAATGGAATTGCATTTCCGACAGGCCCGTTCCGCCGTTGCGGCCACCGGTTTGACGCTGGAAATTATCCATCGTTATAAGTATCAACGGGCGCTTTGGTTTGAACCGTTTTTGGCTGAATTACTCGTGCACGCCGCTGAACCCGTCTTGCGCTCCGAACCTTGGGACATGATTGTCCCCGTCCCGTTGCATCCGTTGAAAAAACGCGAACGCGAATTCAATCAAGCTGAACGCCTCGCCCGCTGCCTGGGTCAAGCCACCGGCTTGCCCGTCAATGCTGGGTTGCTTCGGCGCGTCGAGTTTACCCGCACGCAAACCTTGCTCACCCGACCCGAACGGGCTGCCAATGTCCGGCGTGCTTTTGCCGTTGTGGCGGGCCGTCGATTGCACGGGGAGCGGGTGGTGCTGCTGGACGACGTGTTGACCACCGGTGCCACCACAAGCGCCTGTGCCCAAGCCCTTCAAAAGGCTGGCGCCGGAGAAATTTGTGTCTGGACGGTGGCCCGCGGAACTTAAGAAATAACCCATGAAACGCTGGCTGCATATCCAACCCGAGCGGTCGACCTTCCGGCCTCGCTTAGAATTCCAAGCCCCCGCCTCACTCTAACTTATGCCTACCACCTCCTTTTCGAACAAAACGCTTGGGTTGGAAACCACCAAGCCCGCAGTGACACCGCCGACGAGCACCACGGAAACGTCGTTCATGAAGAAGCCCAAGCTGGGCGGCGCCAAATCCAAAAAGCGCGACATCCCCGAGGGCCAATGGAGCAAATGTCCCAAATGTTCCACCATGCTTAATAAAAAGGAATTGGATGAACATCTGAAAGTTTGCCGCCATTGCGGCCATCATTTTCCGATCCTCGCCCGCGAGCGAATTCATTCGGTGGTCGAGACTTGTTCGTTCGAGGAAATGGACGCGAACATGATCAGCGTGGACATCCTCGAATTCACCGGCGTCGCCTCCTACGTCAGCAAGCTGGCGGGTTACCAGAAATCCACCGGCCTCAAGGACGCAGTCATCACCGGCATTGGTCGGCTGGGTTCGCAAAGAATCGCCTTGGGGGTGATGGATTTCACCTTCCTGGCTGGTTCCATGGGCTCGGTGGTTGGCGAAAAGCTCGCCCGCCTCATCGAGGCCGCCACCGAATGTGGTTTGCCGCTCATCATCATCTCCAGCAGCGGCGGTGCGCGCATGTATGAAGGCATGTTCAGCCTCATGCAGATGGCAAAAACCTGTGCGGCGCTCGCTTACCATGCCCGAAAAAAACTGCCCTACATCAGCGTGCTCACCCATCCCACCACGGCCGGCGTCATGGCCAGTTACGCCAGTGTGGGTGACCTCATTATTGCCGAACCGGGGGCGATGATTGGCTTTGCTGGCCCGCGCGTCATCAAGGATACCACGCAGGCTGAGCTGCCGCCGGGGTTTCAAACTGCCGAATTCCTCCTCGACCGGGGGTTGATCGATGCCATCGTCCCGCGCCGCGAAATGAAGGATCGACTGGCCAGTTACCTTGAATTCCTGACGGTGAGCCAGAAACAAATCGCATCGCTGGGGTAAGCATCCGCCCAGGCAGTCCCGCTGGTGAGCCACCGGAGGGGGGAGATTGACCGCGCCGCGCTGCGAATCCTATTTGCCTTCCTTTGGCTCGCGCTTGATCAGGTAATTACGGTTGAGCTTGTCGCAGGACCAAAGCAGGCCGCGCGTAACCAGGTCGAGATAACGTGCGTCCGCCACGGTTTCGTTGTTATGGCCGACGGTGGTATTGAAGACCCGGGTCTTGCCGTATTCGTTCACCCACGCGACGACGTATTCCACTTCCTTCTCGGGGCCGTCTTTTTGCTTGATGATCTGTTTGCCGCGTATCAGGGGTGTGGCGGTTTCGAAAACCTTGAGGTTGTTATAAAGCTCCTCGTTGACGGTGGTCCAATCGTTCCAGCCCTGCATGATCGGGTGGGCGGCGGCGACATTCTTCAATTGGATCGGCAACTGGGGGCCGTGGCTGGCGGACTGAACGCCCAGGAATTTAAACCAATCATCGGTCCCGGTGCGAAACGAGTGCATGGCACAATGCAGCGTCACGGCCGGCACGCCCGCCTGATGCGCGGCGAGAATCCCCTTCACATAATCCAATTCCTTAACATCGGCGGAACATTCATCGTGGATAATGACGTCGTAGCCCTTGGCCCAGTCGGGCTTCTCAAGCGCGTCGTAGCGCGCTTTGGTGCTGGTGTCAGGGTTGAAGACAAATTCAACCTGCACGTGCGCCCGCGCTTCCAGGCCTTTCTTCAGGAGGTCCATCTGCCGGGTGTAGTCGTGGCAGCAGCCGCCAAGGATGAGCAGGGCGCGCAGGGGTTTGACGGTGCGTTCGGCTGCCCCAGCCAGTGAAACTGAGGCCGCCACGGCGAAAGCCAAAAGGAATCTGGCGAATCCGCCGACAACCATCCGCGCGGCATACGTTAGCAGGGAGAACTTCATGAATTTCATAATTTTTTGTGCACCGACCAGGCGGAACTTAGTTTGCGGCTAAAGTCATGCGGTTGGCATCGCGATTTATATACTCCACACCCGTTCTGTTTTCCAGCGTATTCGTCGCACAATTGCCGCGAGCGCCGGAAGCTTGCGACACCAATGGGAGCCAAAAGCCGGGGTCAGGCCAAAAAATCCCTCTGACATTCTTACGACGGTAAATAGGTTCGTAACATGCGATGCCGTTGAAGCTCCAGCCTTGCGCACGCATCCTGATAAAGCGGGTAATGGTCTCCTGATCATGCTAGGCCCATTTCCGCATCCACGCCAGCTCCGCAGACCTTTACTTATCAATACTATTGACTGATCCCTATTCGACATCCTTCTGATGGCGGATGGCTTGGTGCTTCAAGCCGTTGGCGAAGCGTTCTGCCGCGAAGGAAGTAGCGACGGATAGTGCGAGTGCGCTCAGCAAGAGGGTTAGAATGCTTTTCATGGCCGACTTTTTGCGGGACGAGGAAGCGCTCACTTCTTGAAGCCCGCCTCGGTGCCGGAGCGTTTGATGGCGGCTTCGTTGATGGTGTTGGGTTTCCAATCGCGGGCCATCTGCACGTCGATGACCGCGTTTTCCGTGAGCTTGGGGATGTCCACGAACCCGGTGCGATTGTAGAGCACGGGCTGAACGTATTGGCGCGTATAGGCGGCGGAATAATTCTTCCAATGGTGGACTGCGGATTCGAGGTGGCGCACTGCGGCAGCTTGTTGCTGGGCGTCGCCAGTCTTGTCGAAGAGGGCGAGGTCGCAGGCGCCGCGGATTTTGGCGGAGTAGTAGAGGCCGAGGTGCGACATGGCTTCGATGTCGCCGAGCGTGGCGGCGTATTCTTTGGCGTTCGGGGACGCGATGGCGTGGAGCTGCGGCAGGGTGGCGAGCGAGCGGCTGGCGTTGCTTTCCAATATCGCCGCGATTTCGAGCGGAGTGACACCGGTGGATTTCCGCTGGGCGAGCATCGCAGTGCGCCACTCGATGATGTTGAGCACGCCGCTGCCCGGCATCGTGCCGCCTTCGATGAAGTCGCGCACGGTGTAGAAGTTGTTCTTCCTCATGCACGCCTCGGGGAACCACTTCACATCAATGTCGCCCCAGAAAAAGCGGGTGACGTAGGGGAACGTCTTCGAGGCGTCAGCCCACGCCGCGGTGAGCTTGGGCCCATCGGCAGCGGGAAAGCGCGCGGCGGTGAGTCGCTGGAAAGTTTCCGCCGACAAGTCGGGTTCGTAAGCAAGCCGGCCCCACAGCGCGAAGGAGAGCCACTGCTTTTGCATGACGGTCTGGCGTGGCGTGCCCGCGTCCTTGGAAAGAAAATCACGGCCCCAGAGATAATTGTCCGCGCCCATGTAGAAGCCCGCGATTTTGTCGGGGCCAGGAATGGCTTTGATGAAGGCTCGGGCGTAATCGTAGTCGGCCCAGCGGAAGCTGAAGATGTCGTCGTTGCGCACGGTGAGCCAGCAGCGGAGCGTTGGTGAAAGCAGCGGCAGCAGCGGCTTGATGAACGGCGGCTCGGGCACGGAATACATGTGCGCGATGGCGTATTTGAAACTGAGGTCGAGCGGGCCCGGCAGCCCGGCAAACTCCGTCTGGATCTCGCTCAGGCCCGTCATGTGGAAACGATGGATGAGTCGGAACTTCCGCTGCGGCTCCGTCTTCAGCGCATCGCGAATCCCCTCGCCATAAGTTTTCCAGAGCCACCTCTCCTTGCTCATCCCGCCGACCTGAGCGGGCATGCTCTCGCCGGCGGTGATGCCAATGCCGGCGAGCAATGGATACGTCTTAATGGTCTCCCGCACGCTGGCGCGGAAATACTCGATGGTGCGCGGCGCGCCCTTGTCGCTGGAAATTGATCCTCGGCCACGCCCTGCTTCGTGAGGAGGCGGCGCACGGAGTTAAACACGCCCTCAAAATCGCGCCGCTTGCGATCGCGTTCCTGCGTGCGCGCCTGCTCCATGGCCGTGTTCCATTTCGTCGCGTCCACGCCCTTCTCGCGGAACCAATTCATCGCCGCCTCGAGCGACTTCTCGTCGAGCCGCTGCAGGGTGCTGAGATATTCCGCATGGCGCAGCTCGAGATATTTCTTTTCCGCAAAGCCATTCGTGTTTTCCACGGGCAGGAACGCCGCCCCCCGCTCCGCGAGCTGGGTCGTGGCGAACACCGCCTGCACCGAATAGTAGTCGCGCGTCGGAATGGGATCGAACTTGTGATCGTGGCAGCGCGCGCATTGCAGCGAATGCGCAAGGAAAGTCTCGCCTACGCCATTGCTCACGTCGTCGAGAAAACGCTGGCGGGCGATCTTCGCGACTTCCATGCCCGTCAGTTCCCACGGACCCATGCGGAGAAACCCCGTGGCGATCAGCATCTCGGGATCCGCAGGATCAAGCTCATCGCCTGCAATCTGCTCTTTGATGAACTGGTCATACCGTTTGTCCTTATTGAAGGACCGCACGACATAATCGCGAAACCGCCACGCATTGCCGCGCTCGTAGTCATTGGCAAAACCTGACGTGTCCGCGTAGCGCACCACATCGAGCCAATGCTGTGCCATACGCTCGCCGTAATGCGGAGAGGCGAGCAGTCGCTCGATGAGCTGGGAGCTCGCGAATTTTGGATTGCGGATTGATTCAGCCTCGAAGGCAACAACCTCCTCCGGCGTCGGCGGCAATCCCGTGAGATCAAAAGTCGCCCGGCGGATGAAGGTGCGCGCATCGGCCGGCGGCGCCGGTTGAAGGCCCGACGGCATTTGCTTCGCGAGCAAGGCATCAACCGGATTCTCTCCCTTCCGCCATGCCAAATCCGCCATCCGCACGGCCTTCACCGGTTGATACGCCCACAGACCCTCCGGCTGGTAGCGGCGATTCGTCCACTCCGTCGAAAGCCCGCCGCTCGTCTTCACCGTGATGCCATCCTCCGCGCTCCACTGGTCCGCATTCGCCTTCGCGATCTCCTTCGCCCGTGCATCATCCGGCCAAGGCGCTCCGCTTTCAATCCACTGTTTGATCCAGCCGATCTGCTCGGCGTAAAGTTTGTCCGCCTCCTTCGGGGGCATCGGCTTCCACTCGTCCTCGTGCGCCCGCGTCACCGCGAGATAGAGCGGGCTCGATTCCGGCTTGCCCGCGACAATCGCCGCCGTTCCGCTCTCGCCACCTTTGAACGCCGTCGTCGCCGAGCGCAAATCGTAACCCGCCTTGATCTTCGCCTCGTCCTGGCCATGGCACGCGAGGCACTTCTCCTGAAACAACGGCCACACGCGCCGCACAAACAACCCCTCGCCGCCGTCGCCAAAACCGGGCCGGGGCACCAGCGCACCTAAAACGACAATCCAGAAAAATACTCTCAGGGGATGCCCGTTTGGCAAAGCCCTGTCACATTGGAAAACGGGCATCCCTTTTGATACGGTTTGGCTGGAACCCAGTCAATATTGGGTTTTCTGCTGCGGTTGCCTCGGCTGGTTCCAACGATTGTAAACACCACGGCCAAGAAATGGATGGGGAAGGCCCACCCGAGGGGATTACGTTTTGCTCCCGGCAAGGGCGGCGGTGTTTAGCCTTTCCATCCATTGTTGAACTTGAATCGCGTCGCCATAGGTCGCCCCCAGCGGAACCGGCACAAGCCCGCGGACGACCCGGCAAAATGTGCGCAGCTCTTCGGCCAGCATCCCGGTTGGTCCCGCTGCATTGGCGCGGATCTCCAGCGGCATTGGCCACGACGCGGAATCCGACCAGACCTCGATCGGACGCGGATTGGGAGCGATCCGCGCGGACCATCCTGCTCCGAATACCTCCATGCGATCAAAGCCGCGCGACGGCATCCCGGTTGGAGTCAAATAGGACGCGGTGAACGACGCCAGCGTTCCATCCGGCCATTGGAGCTGGGCATTCGCCACATCAATCTCGCCGTTTGTCGTATGGTGGTACCGAGCCTGAAAGTGATTCGGTTCGCGGCGATTCATCAGCACCAGGACCGCATACAGATCATGCACCATCGCGGCGGGCAATGGATTCTCGCCGGGAAAGTCCTGGACGATGCTGGCCGGGCGATGGCGCACGCAGTCGATGAATGCCAGGGCGCCTCGACGGGACACTTCCTCACGCAGTTGCTGGAATTCGCTGTTGAACAACACCAGATGACCGAGCATTAGATTGCGTGAGTCCGGTTGAACCAGCGGGGCGAGGAGGCGTGCCTCGGCCAGATTGTCCGCGATCGGCTTCTCCAGGAGCACCGGCTTGCCAGCGGCGAGCAGCGTTTGCGTGACCCGCACATGCTCAGCCGTCGTGCAGGCCACGATCCAGGCTTCCGCTTTCGATTCCTGGATCGCCTGCTCCAGCTTCGTCCATCCTGGAACCTGGGGAAGTTCAGTTGCGAGCCGAGTCAAACTTTCCGTCCGGCGCGCGACCAGTCCGACCAACTCGGCCTCCGCCAGACGGGAGAGCGTCAACGCGTGCAAGCGCCCGAATCGCCCCAGCCCGATCACGCCAATTTTGACAGGTCGCTCGATGCGGTTCATTTGGTCATGTTCCGCAAAAGGTCTGGTAAGCGGCGGCGCCTGCCGGGGAGGGCGCGCGAAATTCGGGTGCAGGTTTGTCGTGGTCAAAAGGTGCCGCCAGCACGGCGAGCAAATGTTCCATTACCCCCAAGTCTCCCTGCTGGGCCGCAGCGAGCGCACCTTCCACCTTATGATTGCGCGGGATGACCGCGGGGTTGTGCGCCCGCCGAAGGTGAGCGGACCCGGCCGGCGATTGGGATTGTCGTCCCAAGCGCGCCAGCCAGCGCTCGTACCAAGCTAGGAAATCCGCATCCACTCGCATCGCATCCGTGGACGGGATGGGCCGGGACAACTCGGCGAAGGTGTTGGTGTAATCGACTTTCGCGCGGTGCATCCATTCCAAAAGCGCTGCGACGAGATCCGCATCGCCGGCTTCCTCGCCGAATAAACCGAGTTTCTTCCGCATGCCGGTGAGCCAGTGATGCTGAAAGCGGTCGGAGAACCCACTGAGAGCCTGCTCCGCCAGGGCGATTGCCGCTTTTTCATCCGCCTGTAGCACGGGCAGCAAGGTCTCGGCGAGCCGGGTCAGATTCCACTGCGCGATCCCGGGCTGATTGCCATACGCGTAACGGCCCTGCCGGTCAATGGAACTGAACACGGTCGCCGGATCGTAGATGTCCATGAAGGCGCAGGGACCGTAGTCGATGGTTTCACCGGAAAGCGCCATATTATCAGTGTTCATGACCCCATGCACAAAACCGACCAGCATCCATTGCGCGACCAGTGCGGCCTGGCGCTCGATCACGGCCTCGAGCAGCGCGCGCGGCGGATTCTCGTCATCGGCGCGTCCCGGGTAATGGCGACGCAAGGTATAGTCCACCAGCATGCGCACGTTGGCTTCGTCCCCCTTCGCCGCCGCCCACTCGAAAGTGCCGACGCGGATGTGGCTGGCCGCCACGCGGGTCAGCACCGCGCCGGGTAGCGGTTCCGGGCGCCACACGTCTTCGCCTGTGGCTGCCACCGCGAGGCTGCGCGTGGTCGGGATACCGAGCGCGTGCATGGCCTCGCTGATGATGTATTCGCGCAGCATCGGCCCCAGCGCCGCCCGCCCGTCGCCCCGCCGGGAAAAGGGAGTGGGGCCAGCGCCCTTGAGTTGGATGTCGAAACGCTCGCCGTTCGGCGCGAGTTGCTCGCCGAGCAGGATCGCCCGTCCGTCGCCCAAGGTGGTGAAATGCCCGTATTGATGTCCGGCATACGCCTGGGCGAGCGGTGCGGCACCCGGCGGCAGATGATTGCCGGAGAAAATCGCCGCACCAGCATCGCCTTCCAGAGCTTCAGCATTCAGGCCCAGCGACTCCGCCAGTCGCCGATTTAATATGACAAGCCGCGGCGCCCGCACCGCCGTGGGAGCGATTGCGGTATGAAACAATGGCGGTAATTGGGCGTAGGAATGTTCCAACCGCCAACCGGCCGCCGCCAAATTAAGTGAAAGGTCAGGAGACATAAGCGTGGTGGCATCCATGGCCGGGCATGGGGCTATTTCAAGGCACCGAGGTAGGCGATCAAGTCGGCGGCTTCCTGCGCGGTGTAGCCTTGCAACAGGCCTTCGGGCATCAGGGAAAGGGACAGGGCCTCTTCCCGCTGCACGGCGGCGCTGCTCAAGGATTCGGTCTGGCCGGTGGCAATCTTCAGGATCACGGTGCCGCCGGCACGCTTCACAATGAAACCGGAATGCTCGCTGCCATCCTTGAGGGTGAGGGCGACTCCTTGGAAGCCGGGCGCGATGACCTTCGACGGGGTCAGCAGGCTCTCGATGATTTGCGCCGGGATCAGTCGCGCCCCAACCTTCGAAAGATCCGGACCGAAGTCGCGCCCGCCGCCGTTGATGAAATGACAAGCCATGCAGGTCGCGGCTTTGCCGGTGGGGGTGAAGAGTGTGCGGCCGCGCGTCGCATCGCCATTGAACTTGGCGATTTTCTCGACGGTGGCGGTGGCTCCGAGCGTCTCGACGCGCTGGCGGTCAGGTAGAAAGCGCTCGAACAACTCCCGGATATGCGCATTCGGCGAGGTGGTCGCGGCGGTGATCGCGGCGGCATGATCTCCTTGGCCTTGATCCAGCTTCAATGCCAAGTTGAGCGCGGCGCGGGCATCGTCAATGGCCGCAGGTTCGGGTTTGCCGGGGGCGAGAATGCGCACCCAGGCGGCCAGCAGTTGCAGGCCGCGGACATCCACTTCATGCGCGCCGATCATGGGCATGTGCCCCGTGCCGAGCTTCGCGATGCGATGCAGCAGCACGCTGCTGCCGGGCAATCCCGGCGCAATCACGCGCGCCTCGGGGAGTCCGAAGTCACCGCGCGTCAGCTTTTCGTTCACGGCGCGGATCTCGCCCGTGGGCAGCTCCGCATTTACCATCAAAGGCGCCGAGCCGCCCGCATGCTCCCGGTGGCACGCCGCGCAGTTGGCGTGCAACCACGCACGCGCGCGCGCCTCCAGAGGGGCCTTGTCGTCATGAGGATTCACCAGACGCGCGAGGGATCCCTTCATGAACTCGCCATCGAAGCAACCGGCCGCTATCAAATTGTTCGGCTCGGTCAGTTGCTGGGGATTAAATGAAAGCGCAAAGTCGCCCCAGGCATTGTGGCAGCGCAGGCACTCCGCGCGGCTGTGAAAGCGGTAGTTATAGCGATGTTTGCCCTCCGGAAAGGCCCGGCCGGCGAGCTCGATTTTACGCTCGTCGCCCGCACTGCCCACCAGCTCGGCGTCCGTGCCCGCCTCGTTCCAGCGATACGAATAGGCATTCCAGGTTTCACCATCATAGTGCAGCACTTGGGTTTCAATGTTCTTCGCGCTGCTCGCATCGCCTTGCGTGAGCTCCATGCGAACTGTCTTGGCGAGCACGGCGTCCTTCGGCCACTTCATTACGGCGCGCGGCCGGCCCGTGTTCCGGTCAATGTCCACGGTCGTGGCGATACCGCCCCGGCCGGCCACCATGCCCGCAAACCGCTGCGCCGTGGCGCCATCCGCCCACATGGGCGCACGGATGCCAAACGCTTGCACCCCGGGAGCCGCCACCTGTTTCGCCACGTCACGGAACAAACCCGTCTCGCTCAGTTGGCGCGGAAAGTTCGCCACCTTGCCGACGTTGGGATTGCGCACCAGACGATGCACTGCGCCCGGACTTCCGTAGTGGAGGAAGTAAAGCTCACCGTCTTCCCCCTGGGCAAAGCTCACTATGGCATGGGGCGTGTCCGCGATTTCCTCATGCCGCTTGATCTGCGCGCCATCATGCCACAACGCCCAGATTTTGCCCGTCTCGAAGTCGCCGTAGATGTAGGCGCCCAGCAGTTCGGGGAAGCGTTTACCATGATATACAAAGCCGCCCGTGATCGACGCGGACTCGGAATGGGGATGCGTGACCACCGGCGGCGTGATGGGTGACGGGCCGCCCTTGCGTTGCATTGAGAGCACGTTGTTTCCTTCGGTGGCCGCCCAACCGTAGTTGCCGCCGCGTTTGATCAGGTAAATATTTTCCCACTCCTGCCAGCCCACATCGCCGCACCAGAGATTGCCCGTCTGGCGGTCAAAGCTCATCTTCCAGGGATTGCGCAAGCCATAGGCCCACACTTCTGGCCGAGCGCCGGGCGTTTTCACAAACGGATTGTCCGGCGGCACGGCAACCATTTTTCCGGGATCGGCATGATCCACATCGAGGCGCAGGATGCTGCTGAGCAGGTCGCTGATGTCCTGCCCGGTGTTGAGTGGATCCGGCGGATTCGGCACCTCGGCGTCGCCGGTGGATAGGTAGCAGAAACCATCGGGACCAAATGCCACCGCCGCACCATTGTGGCCGCCGCTGAGCCAGGTGAGCAGCACCTGCTCGCTCCGGGGATCAATGACCAGCGGTTTATCCTGCACCACCTTGAAGCGCGAAAGGCGCGAACCATCGGCCAGCTTGTCGCCCATGGTGTAGGTGATGAAGACCTGCCGGTTGCTCGCGAACCGCGGGTGGAACGTCATGCCATACACATGATCGCACGCCGGATGCAGCGTCTTGATGTCGATGGCCACGCTGGCCTTCCCCGCCGTCGGATCATCGGGGACACACACAATTCTGCCGCCGTTTTCGGCGATGAGCCACTGCGCCAGGCCGGGCACGGGAATCATGTCCAGCGCGTTGGTCAAGGCGACGCCGGAAAATATCCGCTCGGAAATAAAAGCGTGCGGCGGCTCCGGACTGCCTTGAATGCGGGAAGTGGTCCAGGGCTCCGCCTGTGCCAGCGCCGTCCACAGGCCAAGGGCGGCAACGAATGGGAAACTCTTCATGATGTTAAACCGGCGTGGCGCAATATTGATGGATCAACGACGGCATGGCGCGAAAATATCGAGAGTCGCTGTCCTAAGCAAGCCCACCGGGGGAAGTGAGGGAAACGGCCAGGCGAAGTCCCGGACGGGGGCGGGCGGGAAAAGCTGGGCGTCGAGCGCGCAGCTCAGTTTTTTGCAGGGGTAATTCAGATTTTGGCAAGCTGGAGGCTTGCCAGCTATTAGCCGGGGGTTGAGCGAGTCCGCGAGCGACACCCCCGGTCAGAACGCAGCTTCCATGCAACCTGAATGGGTGCCAGAGACCTCATACAACCGAGCGCCGCTCCTATGTTTCACACACCTCTGGCACCCATTCAGGGTGCGATCCATCGGCCGTTTGGTCCGGCGGTATCGCTGCGCTCAACCCCCGGCTTATGGCTGCCAACCTCTCAGGTTGGGCTGGAAATTCACCTGCCCGAAACCGAGTTGCGTCCGGGGTTCGAGCGCTGGAGAGAAGTTGCGTGACGCCGCCACGAGCTTGAAATAGTCTGTAACTCACAGCCGCAGATCACATCATGAATACATTGAATCGCCGCGAAATGCTTCAATTGGGCACCGCCTGCAGCCTGGGTGCCTTGGTGGGGGAGGTCGGATTTTCCAGCGCCGCCGCTGCTCCGTCGGCCAAGCCAGCGACGGGGGAACCGCCGATCAAGACGCGGATGTTCTGGACCTGGGATCACAGCACCGAATGGGCCCTGAATCGCCCGGGTGCTCACTCCGTTGGATCGTGCAACGAGTATGGGCGCACCAAGGAAGCGTTCGTGGAGGACTACTCGGCGCTGCTGCGCTGGTGTGGGAGCCACAACATCGACGCGGTCGTCGTCTGGGGGCTCCTGCGAGACTGTCACGGTGGTCTGGAGTCCGCCAAACGGCTGTGTGACGTGGCGGCGAAGGAGAAAGTTCGGTTGCTGTGCGGCGTGGGTTTGAATGCCTACGGCGGTGTATATTACGAGGGGAACTCGCCATACAACCTGGAGCGGCACTTGCAAACGTACCCCGAATTGTACGCCGTCGATGCGCAGGGCAATTCGACCAACTTCAGCATTGATGCCATTGGCACCCGGGTGAGCATCAGCAATACGAGCACGCCCGGCCCGCGTGGATTCTATCATGCCTGCCCCTCGCGGCGTGAGAACCAGGATTTTGCGGCGGAATCCCTCGCCTGGCTTTTCAAGAACCTGCCGCTCGGCGGCGTGCAGATCGAGACCGGCGATACGGGAGTCTGCCAATGCAAGCTGTGCCGGGACCGCCGGAAGCATCCCGCTGGCAGTTTTTCGTGGGAGGACATGGCGCTGATGTATCCGCTAGCGACCGCGGCGGTCCGCTCGGTCGCGCCGGATGCGTGGGTGGTGTGCGAGACCTATTCGCACCCGCAGCCGTACACCGGACCCAACGAGGCGCCTGGTTTTGGCGACGGCAAAGCCGCGTGGGCGGATGCAGCGCTGGAGAAGTTTCCGCGCGGAGTTTTCGTGCAGTGGGTGGCTGATCGATACATGAGGCAGGAGCCGGCCCGGGCCTGGACCGCCGAGGCGCGCGTTTCCGGTGCCGGCCTGCGTCATGTGATGAGGGCGCATTTTGGAACTGATTGGGGCTGGGGCGCCTTCCGCGGCGAGGTCGCAGTCGAGTGGATTTCCAAAATGGTTCAGCAGAGCGTGGCTTCGGGCTTTGACTCGATTTCTTTATTCGGTGAAGTCTCACCATTCCACACCGGCGCGGAACTCAATTATCTGGCCTTGGCCGATTTTGGCGGGGCCGGCAACCCCCAGGCCGATCGGGCTGTTTTCGAGCAACGAATCGCCGCGCCGATTTTGGGGGGAGCCGACCACGCCCGCGAATTTATTCGCTTCGCACGTCTGCTGGACGCCCGCTTTCCAGAAGATCGAAAACAGATTCCCG
Organism: Verrucomicrobiota bacterium; assembly: GCA_043742955.1. Taxonomy (GTDB): domain Bacteria; phylum Verrucomicrobiota; class Verrucomicrobiia; order Limisphaerales; family JAYTXL01; genus JAYTXL01. The sequence continues at coordinate 37,233 of JAYTXL010000290.1, forward strand.
AGGCGCTCCGGAGCATCTATAGCCGGCTGGCGTCGCTCCCGCCGCCCGCCGCCCGGCGCTGGGTCTGGCTGGCCAACAAACTGGCTTCCCATGTCCCAATATAGGCGGGTCCGATCGGCCGGCTGAATTCAAAGGCTGGACAAGTGGACAAAAATATATTTTCTAGGTTCATCCCGGCAAATGATGACTCAAAAATTGTTGCGTTCCACGAACCGTAGTCGTGGCATCTGCTTCGGCTGGGGCAAATGGATTGTTGGGGCGGTATGCGCGAGCTGCATTCTACTGCTGGCCGCCAATTGTTTCGCCGCTGATTGGCCCGGCTGGCGGGGCCCGCTGCGCGATGGCCATGCTCCGCCGGGAAGTGTTGTTCCGCGGTCGCTACCGCGCGAACCGCAGCGGGTTTGGCAGCTTAAAATTGGCGAAGGCCTGGCGCCTCCGGTGGTGGCTGGGGCCAAAGTATTTTACCTCGATGCGCAGGAGGGCCGGGAGGTGATTCATGCGCTTGAAAGGGACAGTGGCAAAGAACTCTGGCGGGCCCCCCTCGATGATGTCTTTCGGAATGGCCAAACCGCTCCCGGTCCGCGCTGTGCTCCGCTGGTGGATGGCGACCGTGTGTACGCGCAGTCGTGCAACGGGGAATTGCGCTGCTTCGCCGTGGCGGACGGCGAGCTGAAGTGGCGGGTGAATTTCACGAAGGAGTTTCACGCGGCGCTGCCGGCGGAACGCGGATTGGCAAAGGGGGCGCAACGCCATGGTTTCACCGCATCCCCGTGGGTGGATCAACACCGCTTGCTGGCGCTGGTGGGCGATCCCAATGGCGCCGGGATTGTGAGTTTTGACAAGCTCTCCAGCAAGGTGCTCTGGCAATCCCAGAATGACCATGCCGCCAATGCGGCGCCCCTCACCACCCAGATCCCCGGGAGTGCGACCAAACAGGTGGTAGCCTTCACTGTCGAAGGCTTGATCGGTTTGGATCTCGAGGATGGCAAACTGCTTTGGCGCATCCCGGTGACCACCACGTACGGACGTCATGTGACCACCCCGGTCGTGGTCGGCAACATGGTCATGGTGGCCTCCAAGGAAGAAAGCATGTTGGGTGTCGAGCTGACTCTCGAACCGGCCACTGCGAAATGGAATGCGGCCATTAAATGGCAGACCAAAGATCATCAGGTAAATTTTTCGAGCCCGGTCGCGGTGGATGGTTATATCTACGGCCTGGGTCCGGACAAAAACCTGTTCTGTCTGGAGGCGAAAACTGGCCAGCCGATGTGGTCCAAGGAAGGGTTCACCCCTCAGCCCGCGGAAAAAGCGCATTTGGCGATAGTGGTGCTTGGCAAAAACCTGCTGTTACTCACGGAAACGGGCGAACTGGTGCTGGTGGCGGCCGACCCCAAGGAATTCAAAGAGTTGGGCCGGGTCCAGGTTTGCGGTGCGAATTGGTGCAATCCCGCCTATGCGGATGGCAAGCTCTACCTTCGGGATGCCCGTGAATTGATCTGTGTGGATCTGCTCCCTTGAGCAGAACTTTGCGGGCTGCCGTCGTTACCAATCTTAGCCAAAGAGGCTGAGGATCGGCTTGCCCGTCGAGAACGGTGGGAGAGTGAGGCCCGGGTTCTTGGTGAGGTCGAGCAGCGGCACTCCCAAGGCGTGGAGAACGGTGGCGTGGAGATCCTGCGGGGTGACGGGATTGCTCACCGGCGCGGACGCGGTTTTGTCGGACTCGCCATACACGGCTCCGCCGCGAATGCCACAGCCCGCCATGATCGCGGAGAAACACTGGGGCCAGTGCTGGCGACCGGGAGGGCCACTCGTGAGGATGATGGGGGTGCGGCCGAACTCGCCCACGGCGACGACCAGGGTATCGTCGAGCATGCCGCGCTCCTTGAGGTCGGTCAGGAGGGCAGCGAGGGCCTGGTCCAAGCGCGGCAGACACCAGCCCATGCCGTAGGACCCGGAACCGAAGGCGTCACCCATACCCATGTTGCCGCCATGCATGTCCCAGCTGGAACTGGGTGGTCCGCCGCCGGCATCCGGAGCGGGACCCACCCACCCATTCACGGTGACAAAGCGCACGCCAGCCTCGACCATCCGCCGGGCGAGGAGAAGATTCTGGCCGAGGGGATGCATTCCGTAGCGTTCGCGGACGGACACGGGTTCACGGTCCAATTCAAAAGCCAATCGCCCCTCGGGTCGGGTCATCGCATCGTAAGCCATCTCGCGCAGTTCACCCCAGTCCTTGCCGAGCGCATCTTCCGCCAGGCGGTTGGATTCGATGGCGGCCAGCAGTTGGCGTCGATCCCCCAGGCGGTCGGGATCGCCTTTGTCATAAATCTCGGGCGTTTTAAAATTCGGCATCGCCGGATGGTTTTCGGCGGAGCCAATAAACACCGGGGCGTAGGCGGATCCCAAGTAACCTCCCGAGCTGATGTTCGGCGCGCAGAAGACCGGCGGCCCGACGCATTTGATGAGCCAGGCGTTGGAAACCAGGTTGCGTTTGCTGGGGAGACTCTTGGCCACCACCGAACCGATATAGGGGGAGCTATCCGGAACCCCTTCCTTGACCCTTTCAATGATCTGCCCACTGAGCAGATTGTGCATGGCATCGAAATGATTATTGATCGGCACCGGATGCGTCATCGAGCGAATCAGGCAAAACTGATCGGTCACCTTGGCGAGTTGGGGGTGGAGTTCACTCAACTGCATGCCCGGCACTTTGGTGCGGATGGGCTTGTAGGGCCCGCGGACTTCGGAGGGGGCGTTTGGCTTCAGATCCCAGGTGTCGAGCTGGCTCGGACCGCCGCACAAGAGCACAAAAATGCAGCATTTCTTTGAGGCCACGGCCTGGCCGGAGGCGTCGAACTTGTCCTTCCCGATGACCAACCCCGGGACCGCCAGATTGAGCGCGCCGATGCCACCGGCATGAAGAAATCGGCGCCGGGAAGTTTTGGGAAAACTCAAGATCAATTCCTGTTCAAAATCATCTGGAATGCTCCGCCACAATCCGCAGTAGTGCCTAGTTAAGGAAGTGTGGCTCGATCTGGGAGGGAACGTCAAGCGGATGTGAACGACAGCGGATGACTCAAGTAGGCCAGTCAGAACGAAGGCCGCTGATTCCAATTCCGCTACGACTGACCAGTCGGGCCGCTGCCAGGTGGAAACCTATTTCCCAGGCACCAGCAATGCCCACCAAGAACGGTTGAGAATTGATAAGACACTTCTCGTTCGTGCGAAGGGGTTCGACGATTGGGAGCGGTCGTTCAAGAGCGTCCTTGGGGATTCGTTGGAAATAACGACCGGACCTCAAGTTCGGATGAAGCACAAATTGAATGTTCCGTTGCACAAGAACCCCGCTGCCAGCGTCAACGCCAACGATTCGCCCAGCCGCCCGCCCGGCCATTTTGAATCGACGCTCTGGACGGTGGTGCTCCAGGCGGGCAGCACGGAGACCACACAGTCACGCGGGGCTTTGGAACATCTCTGCCGCGCCTACTGGCATCCGCTCTACTGCTACGTGCGGCGGCGCGGCCACTCGGCGCCGGACGCGCAAGACCTGGTGCAGGGTTTCTTCCTCGCTCTCATTAGGAGCAATTCGTTTCCAAAGCCGTCCCCGGATCAGGGCCGCTTCCGCGCCTTCCTGCTTGCGTCGATGAACTATTTCCTATCCGGCAACTACGACCGGCACCTTGCCCCCCGCCAAGCGTGATGTGGATATTGACACAGTTAACGCACAAAAACGAACGCGCCGGAGCGCCACTCTTTTTCGTGGCAGCTCGCGACGAGATTCATTCCGGCGCGCACGTACGCGGCTTGCACCAAAGGAAACTGCGTGGCCAAAATTCCAGCGAGCACCAGCACCCCGCCGGGTTTCAAGCGGGCGAGAATGCGTTCCTGCTCGGCGAGTAATAGATCGTAAATCAAGTTGGCGCAAACGAGGTCGTATCGGGTGGCACGGGCGGCGGACAAACGGGTCAAGTCCTGTTGGCGAAGTTGAATTTGGCGCGTCACACCGTTGTCCAGGGCGTTGGCCCGCGCCACCCGCACCGCCTCGGGATCAAAATCGAATGCGTGCACTGGTTGATAGCCCAGCTTGGCCGCCGCAATGGATAGAATTCCGGAGCCGCAACCGATGTCCAACAGTGATTGAATTTTTTCTAGGTGGCGCAGCGCCACAATTTGACGGAGGCAAAAGGATGTGGTGGCGTGTTGTCCCGTGCCAAAGCTCAAGCCCGGATCCAGGATGACCACGGCCTGTTCTTTCTTCGCGCGCCGCTTGCTCCAGCTCGGTTTGATCAACAGCGCCGGGCCAATCTCCAGTGGCTTGAAATGTCGTTTCCAGGAATGCACCCAATCCTGCTGTCGCACTTTCTTGACGCTGATTTTTCCCGGGCCAACGGGCACGCCGCCCGCGCGAATGGCCGACAATCCGGCAACCAAGGCAGCGCGACGGCGCACGGAGCGAATGGCGCGCTCCGAACCATACACCGTCACGGTCGTGACCAGCGTTTCCTCGTTGGTGTAAAGGGCAGGGGACTGGCGGAACACGTGCGTAAACAAATCAGTCACCGACTCTTCGGCTTCCACCAGAGTGGCGACGCTGATTTGCCAGAGGGGTTTGGATTTCATTTCAAATCCCGCCACGGCGCAAAGTTTAGCAAATGCACCTCCGTCCGGTGCCCGCGGGCCGGCACCATTTTCACCTGTGTGACGCTGCCGTAATCAATGTCGAACGCCGCCATCTTCGGGATCGGCAGTTTCAGCAGGATCGACAGCATCATTCGCACGATGCCACCGTGGCAATATACCGCCACACTCCGTCCCGCTTGCGTGCGTAACACTTCCCGCAGACACGGTTCCACCCGCGCCCGCAGCACCGCCGCGGATTCGCCGTTAGGAATCACGCCCGCTTCCAGGTGATCCAGCCAGTCGAAGGCGCTCACGCCAAAGCGATCCTGCATCTCCTGCCAGCCGAAACCCGTCCAGTCGCCGAAATCCACCTCGCGCAAGCCGTCCATGACTTGCTGTGGTCCGGGAAAATGGCCATGGAGCGGGGCGAGTGTCTGCTGCACGCGCTTCATCGGACTGGCGACGACGGCATCGACCGGATGATGGCGCAGCCATTGCGCGAGCGCGCTGGCCTGCTCATGGCCGCGCGGTGATAAATCCATATCCACGCGGCCGCCGGCAAAGACGCGATGATAACGGTCTTCCACTTCGCCGTGGCGGATGAGGTGCAAGGTGGTGGTCATGGGGAAAGGATGAGGGATGAATTATGAATGAGGAATGCACCTCGAATGGGGTGCCCGATGCGCAATGCCAGCCAATGTTCTGGCACCCCTGCCGGGTTGCGTGCGGTGTGGGCACGCCTACCGGGGGTTTGCGCTGCGCTGCAACCCCCGGCTAATGGCTGGCAAGCCTTCAGCTTGCAACCGGCCGCGAAAATGCGGCGGCAGTGGTTGTCCATTTCGCCGTGGCGGATGACATCGTTGTTGTTCATCCCAGCGCCAGTTGCTGGGCCACGAGCAGTTCCTTCACGCCAGACTTGCCGAGGGCGAGCAGCGCGGCGAGTTGCGCCTCACTAAACGTTGCCTCCTCGCCCGTGCCTTGCAGTTCGATAAATTCGCCGGTGGCGGTCATCACGATGTTCATGTCCACCTGCGCGGCGACATCCTCGGTGTAGCAGAGATCGAGCAGCGCCTGGCCGTGCACGATCCCCACGCTGACGGCCGCGACGGAGTTCGCAATGGGACTCTCCTTCAACAACCCCTGCGCCTGCAGTTTCTTGATGGCCAGACAAAGCGCCACGTAGCTGCCGGTGATGGCGGCGGTGCGCGTGCCGCCGTCGGCTTGCAGCACATCGCAATCCACGCAGATCGTGCGCGCGCCGAGCTTTTCCAAATCCACT
>JAYTXL010000291.1:0-3357 GCA_043742955.1 Verrucomicrobiota bacterium
AATTCCTTACGGTGCCAGCCGTGAGAAGGGTTCGAAGGGGAGATTGCGCAGCAGGCTGAAAAGCAGGACGCCCACCACCACCAGCCAGCCCCGCCGGCGCGGCCACGTGAGCGTGGTCCAAGAGCGGAACCCGATTTCCAGGGCCATCCGCTGCCACAGGATCCAAGCCAAAAATGGCAGGGCCATCACCAACAGCGGATTCAGCCGCAGCGCCTCCCCAAAATGGCCGTGGGTCAATTGGTGCAATGCCCGCAGCGAACCGCAGCCTGGACAGGAAAGGCCAGTCAGCGCGTGGAGCGGACAGACGGGATAAAATCCGTATTGCGCGGGGTTGAACCAGAACAGAACCGTCCCCGCAACCAGAAGGACGAGTGCCCCCAGCACCCAAGGGAGCCAGCGTATCAGCGTGGTTGGGCGCGTTGAATTCATGGACTCACGGGCGACACAACCTCTGCAGTTTGGCGTGGGCCTGGCCGCTGTCGATTATTTCCACCGCCAATTCCCAGCCTTCCGCCAGCGATTTTGCGCGGCTGGCGACGAAGAGCGCGGCGGCGGCGTTGAGCAGGACGGCGTCGCGTTTGGGACCGCGTTCCTCGCCCCGCAACAGGCGGCGGATGAGCGCGGCATTCGCTGCGCGATCGCCCCCGGCCAGGTCCGCGAGCGAGGCGGGCTGGAGCGGAAAAACATGCGGCGACATGACCGAGATGCTGAAGCCCCGGTCATGATAGAACTCCGCGATGGTGTTATCGCCCAGGGTGGAAAACTCATCCAGGTTTCCGTGGGTCGATGAGGAGGTGGCGGAGTAATCGGGGTTTGCCGGGGCGCTTGGAAGCAAACATGAAACTTCCCCGGACACAACCATGCCGCGGCGCACACCCAGCGATTGCAGCACTCGCGCCAGCGGTTCGCACAACGGTGGGCGCGGTACCCCGATGAGTTGAGCCGACGGCCGCACGGGATTGAGCAAGGGACCAAGGAAGTTGAAGATCGTCCGCTGTCCGCGCTGGGCGCAAAGTTTGCGGGCTGGGCCGATGTGCTTGAAGGCGGGGTGAAATTTAGGCGCGAAGAAAAAAGCAAAGCCATGCTCGCGCAGCGACCGCGCCGCTTCTTCCGGAGTCAGTTCGATCGGAATGCCGAGCGCCTCCAGCACATCCGCGCTGCCCGATTGTGAAGTGACCGCACGATTGCCATGCTTGGCGACGGTGACGCCCGCGGCGGCGGCCACCAGCGCCACGGTGGTGGAGATGTTGAAGGTGTTCAGCTGGTCGCCGCCGGTGCCGCAGACGTCCAGGATTTCCCGGGCTCTGGTTTCGGCATCCAGGGGTGCCGGGATGGAACGGGCCAGCAGCTCGCGGGCAAAGGCAGCGATTTCCCCGGCGGTCTCGCCTTTGCGCGCCAGCGCGGCCAGAAAATCGGCCTTGGCCTCCGCAGTCACTCGCTCGTCGACGAGCTCACCCACTGCAGCAGTGATCTGGTCCGCGTCCAGCGGATCGGATTGTGCGAGTGAGTGGGTCAGTTGGTTCAACACGCGGACAGGATAAGTTCAAAGTTCAAAGTTCAAAGTTCAAAGTTCAAAGTTGGACTTAACCCATCGAACCAGCCGTTCGCCCGGCAAAAGTAAATTTTGACCAATTTCCGGAAACGACTATATTTATATCGTGAAAGCCGCCGTTGCCATTCTGTGCAGCCTCCTGCTGATCTGTGCGCAGGGCGTGCTCGGGTCCGGGGCAGCGTCGGTCGTCGCCGCCAAATGTTCTGGCTGCGCTTGCAAGCAAATGAGTTGCTGCGCCCAGCCCGGTTCCGGTTCGCAACCCGCCCCGGCGGCTCCCGCTTGCAGTCAAACCGAAAGCCAGTGCAGCTGGCTGTTGTTGGCTTCGGTGCATCTGCTCGCCCAGCCCGAAGCGCTGGTTTCAGATTTTTCCGACCCCGTTCTTCCTTCCGCTGGCACGACTGCCATTCCCTTGTATGAGCGGAATTGCAGTTACCTGATCTGATTTTCCACCTTCCCCGCCTGTAGTGTGCCCGGAGCCGACACCGGGCCGTCTTTCCCCAGTCACAGTGGATCGTTCAAGTCCGTATAGTTGCCATGAAAACCTGTTTTTCCGTTCTTTGGATCAGCGCCTTGCTGTCCGCGTCCGCGGCGACGCCCACCAATCGCCTGGCCATCACTTCCGCGCTCATCGCGCAACTGGCCGGTGAAGCGCGCACGAATCATCCCGCGTTTCGCGCCGCCGATGCCCGCGTCGATGCCGCCGTGTTTAACGTCCAGACCGTGCGCCAATGGGAAGACCCGATGGCGAAGTTCGGGGTCAATCAAACCAGTCCGCGCAGCTTCAAGACTTCCGACGAAGGTAATTTGACCTACGGGGTCGAACAAAAACTTCCGCTGTGGGGCAAGCCGCAACTGAACCGGCGCGTCGCCGTCGCCGAGGCCGCAACCCAGAAAGCAAAGGTGGAATCCCGCGTTCAGTTTTTGCGCCGCGACATTGCCAAGGCGCTGTTCCGGATCGCGCTGGCCGAACGGATCATCGAGCTCGGTGAGCAAGATCAAGCCTGGCTGGAGACAATCATTGCCGTGACGGAGGAGAAATACCGCGCCGGCATGGCAACGCAATTCGACGTGCTCGTGCCGCAAAACGAGAAGGCCAAGCGCGCCGACCAGTTGCGCACCGAACGCAGCAAACTGACCCACGAGCGGCTCACGTTGAACCGGATGCTCAACCGCGATCTGCATGCGGCGTGGCCGGACTTGGAGATGCCGCTGGTCGCCGCGCCGCTTCCGTTCAGTTCGCGTCTGACTGAACTAGCAATCAAGTTTGAGCCGAAGCTCCTCGTCATGCGCCAGGAAAAAACCCAAGCCGACGCAGCGACACAACTCACCCGCCGCCAACGCCTGCCCGATGTCAGCGTCGGCGTCGAAGGCCGGCAATACAGCGGCGACGGTGGCTTCCGCGAAGGGATGTTCACGGTCAGTTTGAATTTGCCGTGGTTCAACCGCGACCGTTATCGCAGTGAAGTCCGGCGCGAAGAAGCGAAAGTCCGTGCGGTCGAAGCCGACCTCGCGGACATGGCGCTCGCCGTCCAAGAGGAAGTGTATCATCTCACCGTGGGCATTGATGCCGCACGCCGCGAGGCACTGCTTTACCGGGATGAGATTTTGCCCCGCACGCGCCGGGCACTGGCCAGCGCGCGCTCGGCGTGGGAAACCAATCGCGGCATGGTGCGCGACGTCCTCGACGCGCGTAGAATGTTGCTCGAAGGCGAACTTATGTCCGCCCGCGCCGTAACGGAGCAATACCTGATGATGGCCGACTTGGCTTCGTGCTGCGGGATTGGCGACCTCAAATCTTTGCAAAC
>JAYTXL010000292.1:0-9331 GCA_043742955.1 Verrucomicrobiota bacterium
AAAATCGCGAATTTTGTGAGTTTTCATGGTTTTTATAGGAGCCAAAAAACAAATGAGATGACAGAATATCGTGAAATGCCAATAAAACCACGCATTTCGAGGTCATTTCCTATGGGATGGCTGTGAAATTATTTGAGGATTGGGCGGCGAGCGCATTACAGAAAATGAGCGAATATCAATACTACGAATTTCAAAAAGTGGACGGACGGTTAAGCGAACGCGACCAGCAGGAATTGCGGGCGTGTTCCACCCGTGCCCGCATCACGCCGGGCAGTTTTATCAATGAGTATCAATGGGGCAGCTTCAAGGGCAACGCGGACCTTTGGATGGAGAAATAGTTTGATGGCTATTTGCATTTGGCGAACTGGGGCACCCGTGAGGTTCAACTTGCGATTCCGGACGGACTGCTCCCGTTGGAAACTGCGCAACAGTATTGTATCACCCGGGCCGCCGCCAGCCGCACGAAATCCGGAAAGCTGATTTTGACGCTCCGCTCGGAGGACGAATCTGGCGGGGAATAGGTACTGGTCCGAATTTCGGGGTCCATTTCATACCTCAAGCTTCAGCCAAGATCGCGGAGCCGCGAAGCGGGAAAGAATGAAGATTGTCGGAGCGCAGAAGAACTTCACGGAAGAAACAATTCTTGCCAGTCAGAGTTGGCAGTGGTCCCATCCTCCCATCCATGTTCAATAAATATTTCGCCATTTGCTCCACCGCACTCGCTCTCGGGACGGCCAACCTCAGCGCTGAACTTGCCATCCACGATGGCGAACGAGTGGTTTTCCTGGGCGACAGCATCACCGAACAACGTCTTTACACCACCTACATCGAAGCCTACGTGCTGACCCGACATCCGGATTGGAAGCTGACCTTCCGTAATGTGGGTTGGGGCGGCGACACCTCCTGGCTCCGTCAGCGCGCGCATCCGGACGAAGGCCAACTTTTCGCCGCCAAGGAGGCGGACCAGCAGAAGATCGTGGAGAATGCGGTTGGGCGAGGGCTAGACCGCGATGTTCTCCCCCTCAAGCCTACCTTCGTCACGATCAAATTCGGTATGAACGATCATTCCTACCAGCCGTTCCGCTCGGACATCTTCGGCGCTTATGTCCGGAGCCAGGCGCAGATCAACAAGGTGCTTGGGGCTCATGGTGCCCGGGTGGCTTTTCTGACCCCGCAGCCGATTGAGGAGCGACGGGCAGATCCCGATAACGACGTCCGCAACCAATCCCTGCGCAAGTTTTCTGATGGACTCAAGGAGGTGGCTGCGAAAGGCCAGGCAATGTTTGTGGACCAATTCGACCCCTACCTAGGGATCATGCTCGCCGAGCGCACGAAGGATGCGAAGGCTTTCATCGGCGGGGGGGACGCCGTCCATCCGGGACCTGCGGGCCAAACGCTGATGGCCTGGGCTGTTCTGAAGGGACTCGGGGCTTCGGCCGAGGTTTCCTCTACAACCGTGGACGTGGCCAAGAAATCCATGGCCGGCCACAACGCCGAACTGAGCAACCTCACGGTAGCCAGCGGCAAGGTCGGCTTCGACCGCTTGGACAAAGCGTTGCCGCTGCCCATTGATCAGCGCGCCGAGCCGGCCCTTAAACTGGCCCCGGTCCTCGACGAACTGAGCCGTTATGAGCTGCGGGTCACTGGCCTCGCGGCGGGTCAATATGAAGTCTCCATCGACGGGGAAACCGCCCTCCAGACCGATGCCGACTCGCTGGCCAAAGGTCTGAATCTCTCCAATACCCCCGGCCCCATCACCAAGCAGGCCCGTGAGGTTCTCCGGCTGGTTTTCGAGAAAAACGACGTCTACTTCAACCGCTGGCGCGGGGTGCAGCTCTTTTCTTTCCCTGGCTGGGCCCAAACACCTGAAGCCGAAGCACGCCGGACGACTGAGTTAAAGCGGTTGGACAACGAGGTGGCCAGCCTCGAAGCCAAGATCAACGAAGCCCGTAGACCGAAGTCCCGCCACTACGAGATCAAGTCAGCCCCTTGACCGGGCGGACGCTGGACAGCAACCCGGGCCTTCACAACACGGCACGCCTTCACCAGTGAACAATTCACGGAATTGCTGCCTTAAACGCGAGTGGTAAATGGGTGGAGCCTTGACCCGCATCCAGGAAAACTCCACCTCCAGGCTTGCGGCGGGCGCAACCCTCGCGGCATCATCCGCGCGATGATTGCGGAACACGCCGCCGGCCTGACGACCGGCACCCAGCTCACCGTCATGATCCACGACATCGCCTTCGGGGGCGAGGGGGTGGCGCGCGTGGACGAATTTGTGATCTTTGTCCCGTTTGTGCTCGTCGGTGAGGAGGTGGAGGTGGAGTTGATCGAAGTGAAGAAGCGCTTTGCCCGCGCCCGGTTGGTGAAAGTGCTCAAGCCCGCGCCCGAACGGGTCGCGCCCAAGTGCCGTTACTTTGGCGACTGTGGCGGTTGCCAATATCAGCACATCGATTATCCGGCGCAACTGCGGCTGAAGCACAAGCAGATTGTCGACCTGTTTCAGCGCATTGGCGGATTTGCCGAGGCTGTGATCGAACCGGTGGTGCCGTGTCCGCAGCCGTACGGATATCGCAACCGCATCATGATCCGCAGCCAGTGGAACAAGGTGAAGCAAGGGTTGGAAATCGGCTTCATCCGCACGGAAAACCGCTGGGTGGTGGACATCGAGGAATGCGCCATCGCGGAGCCGGCGTTGAACGGGCAAATCAAGCACGTACGTGCGCATCCGCCAGCCAAAGGCGGTCTCAAGGTGGTGCTGCGCATCGCGCCCGAAGGCTGGGAAGTGCCGCGCGATTCATTTTTTCAGAATAACTTTTTCCTGTTGCCCAAGCTCGTGGAGACCGTGCGCGAACGGTTACGGAACAGCGGGACACGGCATCTGGTGGACGCCTATTGCGGGGTGGGCTTTTTTGGCATCGAACTGGCCGACCTCGTGACTTCCTTCGTGGGCGTGGAATTGGATATTCCCGCCATCAAGGCCGCCCGGCTCAACGCTGCGGCGCGCCAGCGGACGAATGGGGAATTCATCACGGGCCGGGTGGAGACGGTGCTGCCTGGTTTGCTCGCGAAATTCTCCCCGGAGCAGACCAGCCTCGTCATCGATCCGCCGCGCACGGGCTGTCCGCCGGAGAGTTTGCAATTGTTGCGCGAGGTGCGACCCCGGCAAATCATCTATGTTTCCTGCCATCCAGCCACGCTGGCGCGGGACTTGAACGCCCTTTGCGCCGGGGCGGTCTACGAGTTGGTGAAAGTCGTCCCGTTGGACATGTTTCCGCAAACGCAGCACGTTGAGTGTGTGGCCGATTTGCGCCTGAATCCCGGGTTGGCCCAAACCCCGGCTGCAGCTTCGGACTTGTGAAGCGGTCGCGCATGCTTTCAACTCGGACGAATCGCCCGCATGGAAACTAAGGGAACAACTTCGCCAACTTTCACGCGCTCAGCGCTGCCGTGGTGCGTAGCCGGCATCGCGCTGGCGCTTTATTATTTGACGCTCAACCACTGGGTGACGCTCGCCAGCCTGCCGGTCGCGGCCAAAGTCACCGGCTGGGACTGGTGGACACCAACGGTCCAGGCCCCGCTTTATTGGCTGCTGACCAAGCCGGTGGGCTGGTTGCCGGCCGGCGGGCAACTGCTGGCCTTGAATCTATTTTCCGCCGTCTGCGCGGCCCTGACCCTCGGCCTGCTGGCCCGCTCGGTGACCCTGCTGCCCCACGACCGCACGCGCGAACAGCGGCAGCGCGAACGCAGCGAGGATTCCCTGCTCTCGGTCCGCGCCAACTGGGTGCCGCCGCTGCTGGCCGTGTTAGTCTGCGGACTGCAAGCGACCTTTTGGGAGAACGCCACGGTGGCCACGGGCGAAGCTTTGAACCTGCTGCTGTTTGCTTACGTGATTCGCTGCCTGCTGGAATTCCGCTGGCACCAGCGGGATTCGTGGCTGGGTCGTGCCGCCCTCGCCTTCAGCCTGGGTATGACCAACAACTGGGCGCTGCTGGGCTTTCTGCCCTTGTTTCTGCTGGCGCTGATCTGCGTCAAAGGGCGCAGTTTTTTCAAGCTCCGCTTTTTGCTTTCCATGACCGGGATCGGGCTGGCTGGGCTGACGCTCTACCTATTGCTGCCGATCCTCGGATCGCTGGCCGATCAGGCACCGATCAGTTTTACGCAACTCTTCCGGATGCAGTTGGGGCTGCAAAAAAACAACCTGCTCGCCATTCCGCGCTGGGTGGTGCTGATCCTCTCCCTGACCTCACTCGTGCCGTTCTTAAGCGTTTTCATTCGCTGGCCATCCAGTTTCGGCGACACCAGCGCGATTGGTGCGGCACTGACGAATTTCATGTTCCGGGTGGTGCATGGGGTGTTTCTCGTGGTCTGCCTCTGGGCGGCATTTGATCCGCCTTTCAGCCCCCGCGTGCTTGGATTTGGAGTTCCCTTCCTGACCTTCTACTACTTGGGCGCTCTCTGCGTGGGCTACTACAGTGGCTATTTCCTTCTGGTTTTCGGCCAGGGAACGGGCAATGCATGGCAACGTCCGTCGTTATGGGAGCGGGCGCTGAATGGATTGCTCATCACGGCCTTGTGGCTAACCCTGCTCGCGGTTCCCGCCTCCCTGGCGTGGCGGAACTTGCCTCGCATTCGGGCTGCCAATGGCCCGGCGCTGCGGCACTACGCCGAACGGATCACTCAGGGGTTGCCGGGCAAAGGTGCGACGGTGCTCAGCGAAAACCCACTCCTGCTGCTCCTCGTGGAAGCCCATCACCACGCTTCCAGCATTCCACACTCGCATTTGCTGATCGACCTGCGTTCGCTGCCCTTTCCTTCCTACCACCGCGCCCTGGCGGCACATTATCCGCAGCGCTGGCCAGGCGTGCTGGCCGGCAAAGAGGTGCCGGAGCCGATCAACCCGGCCGCGATTTCCGCGCTGATCACACAACTCGCGAAGGCCCGCGAGATTTATTACCTGCATCCAACTTATGGCCACCAGCACTTGGAACAGCTTTACTTGCAACCGCACGGTCTGGTCTATGAATTGAAGGCTTACCCGCCGGACTCGGTCAGCGCACCGACGCTGGGGGCGGAGGAGCTGGCGGCAAATGAAACCCTCTGGTCCAGCGTGCGGGCAGAACTCCCGGCGTTGCGCCGCCACCTCGACATTAACTTGGGTGACGCAGTCGTCGTGGGCAGGCTGTATTCACGAGCGGCCAACCACTGGGGCGCGGAGTTGCAGCGCCATCAGCGACTGGCGGAGGCGGGGAAAGCCTACCAGCTCGCGCTGGATCTGCACCGCGCCAACCTGGTGGCGGCGGTCAACCAGGATTTCAACCAGCGGTTGCAGCGGGGAGAACCGCGCGCCGCGCAAATTGGAAAAACCTTGGCGGATCAGTTTGACCGCTATCGCACCTGGGCCGAACTGCTCGGTGCCGATGGTCCCTTTGACGAGCCCGAGTTCTGTTTCCAGTTGGGCCGGACTTTTGCGCAGTTCAATTTGGTGCGCCAGGCAGCCGTGCAATTTACCCGCGCGCAAACGCTTGATCCGGGTAATTTTAACTTCCGTTTCGCGCTTGCGGAAATGTATCTGCGCGGTCACGCGCCTGAAAAAACCTTGCAAGCAGTGGCGGAACTGCGCCGCCTGTCCTCGGTGCGAGCCACCAATCTAGTCAGTCAGACCGCGCTCCTCCGCCTTGAGGCCGGCGCTTATTTTCAAAAATCCAACTTTGCCCAGGCGGAAAAACTACTGCTGGAGGCCCGAAAAAACCTGCCCAACGACGCCGCCGTACTGCAGACGCTTGCGGAGATTTACCTTGTCTCCGGCCGATTCACCAATGCCTTGCCCGTGGTGGAAGAGCAGCTGCGGCTCGCCCCCAAGGATCTCCGGGCCCTGCTTAACCTGGGCGGCACTTTGATCCAACTCAAACGCTTTGAACCGGCGCTCGACCCGCTGGAGCATGCCTTGAAATTGGAGCCGAAAAACGTGGCTGCCTTGATGAATCGGGCCATCGCCCGGCTGGCCCTAAACCAATTCGACCAAGCCGAGGGCGATTATGAAAGGTTGCGCCAGTTGTTGTCTCCGGCCGAAGCCTACAAGGCTTGGTTCGGCTCCGCGGAAATCGCCAGCCAGCGCAAGCAGACTCCCCAGGCAATTCATTGTTTTGAGGAGGGATTAAGGTCGGCCCCTCCCGATTCGCCGGAAGCCAAACGGGCGCGGGCCCGCCTGCGAGAATTGCAGCCCGGGGAAAAGTAGAAAGTCCCATGCGGGTCACACACGTCATCACCCGGTTGATCGTGGGCGGCGCCCAGGAAAACACCGTGTCGTCCGTGTTGGGTCTAAACACCAGACCGGGCGTCGAAGCCAATCTGCTTTCCGGGCCGACGACCGGCCCGGAGGGCTCCCTCGAAGCCAGCTTCAACACGCAGGCACAGTGTCTGACGATTGTTCCTGAACTCGTCCGCCCGGTGCATCCCTGGCTGGACTGGTGCGCCTGGCGACGTCTGACGGAGATTTTCCGGGCGCAACGGCCCGACATTGTGCACACCCACAGTGGCAAGGCGGGTGTGCTCGGAAGAATGGCCGCGCACCGCGCGGGCGTGCCGATCATTCTACACACGATTCACGGGCCGTCCTTTGGACGATTTCAAGGTGCCTTCGCGAACCGCTTATTCACGGCGGCCGAGCGACACGCTGCCCGCCACACCACGCACTTTGTCACGGTCGCCGACGCCATGGCCAAGCAATACCTCGCGGCGGGCATTGGTCGGCGGGACCAGTTCAGCCGCATCTTCAGCGGCTTTTCGCTGGCACCGTTTTTGTCCGCCACCAACGATCCGGCGTTACGCGCCCAATTGGACCTTGCGCCCGGAGATTTTGTCGTCGGGAAGATCGCCCGACTTTTTGAACTCAAAGGGCATGCGGATTTGTTCGCCGCCGCACCGGCTTTGGTGAAGCGCTGTCCGCGCATCAAGTTTCTGCTGGTGGGCGACGGTCCGCTGCGCCGCCATTTTGAGGAGCAGACCAGAATTCTCGGCGTGGAAAAGTATTTCATTTTCGCCGGTTTGATTCCCCCCGGCGAAGTCGCCCGCTATGTCGGGATCATGGACGCGCTGGTGCATTTATCGGCGCGGGAAGGATTACCGCGCGCCTTGCCACAGGCGCTGGCCGCCGCCCGCCCGGTGGTGGCTTACGATTGCGATGGTGCCCGTGAAATTTGTTTCAACCACGAGACGGGTTTTCTGATTCTACCGGGGGATACTGATGAGTTGGTGGAGCGGCTGGTGCAGTTGGCTGATGACCCGGCCCTGCGCGAACGCCTCGGCCGTCACGGCCAGGAGCTCGTGCAGGAATGGTTCCCCGTCGAGGGGATGGTGGATCAGCTGCATGAGCTTTACCAAAGGTTGAGTCGTCCCGGCGACCTCATTGGCCGTAACCCGCCGACCCAATGATTGAATTTCCGTTCAATGTCTATCTGCTGGCGTTTCTGGGTGCATTCTTCACCACCCTGGCCACCTTGCCGTGGTGGCGTCAATGGTGCGTCCGGGTCGGCCACGTGGATGATCCCGGGCACCGGAAAATCCATCATACGCCGGTCGCTCTCGCCGGTGGTCTGGCGGTGATGACGGGGTTGGTGGTTCCGATGTTATTTGGTCTGGCGGTGGTGAAACTCCGCTGGCTTTCGGCCACCACCACCGCACCGATCGGCTACGGCTGGGATCAACGTTCGATGAAGCTGGGGATGATTTTGATCGGCGCGGTCGGGATGGTGTGGCTGGGTTGGCTGGACGACAAACACGAGTTGAGGCCGGCCTGGAAATTCACCGGCCAATTTTGCATCGCGGCGCTGGTGGCCGCCGCCGGCGTGCGGATCACGTTGTTTGTTCCGAGCATTCTGTTCAGCTACGCGGTGACGATCCTGTGGATCCTCACCGTGACCAACGCCTATAATTTCATGGACAACATGAACGGGCTCTGCGCCGGGTTAGGCGTCATCGGCAGTGGCTGTTTCGCTTTGCTCGCGATGGCACAGGGACAATACCTGGTGGCATTGCTGGCGCTGCTGGCCGCCGGCGCATTGCTCGGTTTTCTGCCCTATAATTTCCCGGCCGCCAGCGCCTTTCTCGGCGATGCCGGCAGCCACCTGGTCGGGTACCTGCTCGCCGTGCTGGCCATCCTCCCGCACTTCTACACAGCGCAACGCTCCCACAAGCTGGCCGTGCTGAGCCCCCTGCTGATCCTGGCTGTGCCGCTGGTCGATCTCGCCTGGGTTGTCCTGTTGCGCTGGTGCCTGGGCCAGCCGTTTTACGTGGGTGACACGAACCACCTCTCGCATCGCCTCGTCCGCCGGGGCCTGGGCAAATCCACCGCGGTGTTGTGGATCTGGCTGCTGGCGGCAGCCCTCGGGGCGCTGGCGTTCGCGATCTGACGCGCCGCTCAAGGCGCGGATGGAGGCAAAGCTGGGGGCGGGATGAAACCGCCGCTTCGCACGTGCAAATCGCGCTGCGGAAAAGGAATCTCAATTTGATTTTCCCGGAATTTCTTCTCGAGCGCGAAATTGAGATCGCTCCGAAATGTGTCCGGACGGAAGGACATCTCGGACGACCAGACAATGAGCTCCACATTGAGCGCGAAGTCGCCAAAGCCGGTCAGAAAAACATCCGGGGCCGGTTCTTTAAGCGCCTTCGAATGGCCCGCCGCGACTTCCAACATCAGCCGCCGCAATTTGTCCATGTCCGTGCCATACGCCACCCCGACGGGGATGTGGAAGCGGACTTTCGGATCCTCATGACTCCAGTTGGTGACCGTGTGCGTGATGAAATCCGCATTCGGAACGATGATGGAAATATTGTCATTGGTGAGCACCGTGGTGCTGCGCAGGTTGATTTTCTCCACTTGCCCCGCCACACCGCCGACGACGATACGATCGCCGATCGCGATCGGCCGGTCGGCCAGAATGATCAGGCCACTGACGAAATTGTTGATGATGTTTTGTAGGCCGAAACCCAGGCCCACCCCGACCGCGCCAGCCAGCACGGCGAGCGAACTCAGATTGATCCCCACCATGAGGCACGCGACGTAGAAGCCGAGCACCATGACCATGTAGCCGATGATGCGACCCACCGCGAATTGCAGCGCCGGCTCCAAGTGGGTGCGCTTGAGCAACCGCAGGACGAAGTAGCGACGCAGGAGATGCTCGCAAAAAATCACGGCGCCAAACAAGGCGATCAAGGTGAGAATGCCCGCCAAAGTCAGGTGGCTCCCACCGATGCTGAACAACGGATAATCCGCCACTGATCGCAAACCGCCCACCAGATCCGTGATGAATTCTCGCATATTCAGAGCTCA
>JAYTXL010000293.1:0-12561 GCA_043742955.1 Verrucomicrobiota bacterium
GTTGACCGCAACGGCTTGGCTGTGGAGCATGTTTTCACAAACTCCACAGACAAATTGTTGAGCGGATCGCCTCGGAAGAAGAATTTTGTCTCACACCCACGGGAGACAGTCGTTGGTCTCGACACTTGACGGGGAAGGGTAATGGGTGGATTTTCTGGTTCGGACAATTTTTAATTTAAATGGCATGCCAACCGACTCGGTCAAAGTTTCATGAGTATTCCGACCGCCAACATGCTGATCGCCGTGCTGAACGGGGTGGTGTGTGTCAAGATTTCCGGCCGGGCGAATTTCACTTCTAGCCTGGGTTTTAAAGCACTCATCCAGGAGCTCAAACCGCGCGGTCATGATCATTTCGTCATCGACTTGTCGGAATGCCTGATCATGGACAGTACTTTTCTTGGTGTTCTGGCGGGTATCGGCCTGAAGCTGGCCGGGGAGCCGAGCAGTCCGGGCACCCACCCCATGGAATTGCTAAATCCAAACCCCCGGGTGGCGGATCTCCTCGACAATCTGGGGGTGCTGCCCTTGTTCAAGGTTTCCAACTGCACCCCGGCTCCCGGGGCGCAGTTTGAGGCCGTCGCGACAACCGGAGCGCCGCCCAGCCGCGTGGAAATTTCCCGCACCTGCCTGGAGGCGCATGAGACGCTCATGGCCCTCAACCCCGCGAATGACGCCCGTTTCAAAGACGTGACGCGCTACCTGGCGGAGGATTTGAAAAAAGCCGAACGCAGCGATACTCATATTGATTTGAGTGAAGCCGGTGGTCGGGGGTAGTGAAGGTGCGACTTCGGAGTGATACTGCCCGTCAATGGTGGGGGGGGCATCAAGAACATTTTTAATCACATCGTTCCGTGGTCTCAGCGCATGATCTCGGAATTCGTGATCGTGTATTCCCCGCCGACATGATCCAAACCAACTTTTCCACGCCCCCCGGCTGCCGGCGATGCTTCGTAGTTCCCATTCAACGGGGCGATCCCTCCCATCCGATCTGATCCGGAACACTGTAGTTGAAATGGGCGAGTGCGCCCGCGCGGCCTACGGGGGGCGTGGGTCAGAGCGAACCGTCCCGTGAATTCCGGGGCACCCGAGTTCGGCGCGAAGGCGCGCCGAACGGCAGCCGGGGCGGCTGCGCTCCCCCAGCGCGTCGGCGGCCTCGTTCCGGCTTATTGTGCCTCTTGGCAGCCAATCCATTCGTGATTTCCTGGATCACAATCCGCGCAGGACTTTGCCCAGCCGCACGATGCCTTCCCGGATATTTGCCGTGCTGGCGTTGCCAAAGCTTAAACGCATTTCGTGGTTTGGTTTGGGCCGCGACGGGTCGTCCGCATAGCAAAGTTCGCCGGGCACGTAGAGGACGTTTTTAGCCAGGGCGGACTGGAACACTTTCGATTTCGCGCCCGTCTTCCGGCGCGCTGGCAATTGCGCCCAGACATATAAGCCGCCCTGCGGCTTCTCCCAGCGGACCGTGGCCGGAAAATGTTCCTCGATGGCTGCCGTCATCACGCGGGCCTTGTGCGCATAGCGCTTTTGGAGTTCGACCAGGTGCAGCTGGTAGCGACCGGTTCGGAGGGCGCAGGCCAGCAGACGTTGCAGCAGGCTGGCGGTGCCAAAATCGTGGTTACCCTTGATGCGGGAAACCCTTGTAAACACGGGCTCCGGCAACCAACCAAAGCCGACCCGCACCCCGGTGGCAAACGGCTTGCTATAGGTGCCCGTATAGATGACCCGCTCCCCTGCCCCCGGCAGGGACCGCGCCGAGGGCACACCTTCATTGTCAAATCCAAGCTCGCGATAAGCGGCGTCTTCCAGCAGATAAATCGGGTGTCCGGCGGCCCGCTCATAGCGGCGCAGCAACGCCAAGGCAGCCACCTTCTTGGCCAGACTCATCGTCACCCCGCTGGGATTCTGGAAATAGCTCACCACATACAGCATTTTGACACGCCGCAAATCCCCGCTGCGTTTGAGTTCGTCCAGCGTCTCCTCAAGTTGTGCGAGGTCTAATCCGTCGGGCTGAAGCCGCACCCCCCGGCAGCGCAATCCGTGGCTCTGGGCGATGCTGAGATATACGAAATAGGTTGGATCTTCCACCAGCACGATGTCGCCCGGGTCGCACAGCGCTTCCGTAAGCAGGTAGAGCAATTGCTGCGAGCCGTTGGTGATCAGAATATTTTTAACGGGGAACCCTTCGCCGCCCCCGGCGGGATCCTGCTTTTCCAAATGGGCCGCCGTGCGCTGCCGCAACTCCGGATCCCCCAGGGTCGGACCATACTGCAAGGCCGCCTCGCCCGTCGTGCGGGAAGACAAAATCTCGGCCAGTAATTCCCGCGCTTCGCGGAGCGGCAGCGAGGGGTTGTCGGTGAAGCCGGCGGCCAGCGAAATGAGCCGGGGACGCCCCAGGGCCATTTCCATCAGCCAGGAGATCGGCGGGGCGGCCGTGCGCTGGCCAAGTTGCGAGAGGACGGAATGTTTCATGGTTCTGTTTCCGCGATCGTCAATGCCTGTGTCTGGTGGGCGAGCCTGGCACAGAACATGGATGCTGGCGAGCGCCGGATTTGCGCCGGACGGCGGGTGGAATCCTGTTTGCAAACGGCTCCGTGAGTTGTAAGGTACATTTAAGAATTTTGCGGCAAGGTTGCCCGAGAACACGGACTGCGGCGCGTGCGCGTTTCCGCCTCCGCGTTGTTCAGACCCGATGCAAAAGAACCGGAAAAATCATTTCTGCGATGGCCGGACGCGGCGACACTTTTTGAAAGTGGGCGCGCTCGGGATGGGCGGACTGGCCCTGCCGCAAATCCTTCGCGCCGAGGCCGCCGCCGGCCAGAAATCCTCGCCCAAGGCGGTCATCATGATCTTCCTCGTGGGTGGGCCGTCCCACTTGGACATGTATGATCTCAAGCCCGACGCCCCGCTGGAGATCCAGCAGGAGGATCCCAGGCTCGTGGCCCGCTACGGGCGCGGCGGCCCGCCCAATGATGCCGCCTATGCGCCGTATTACATGGATCAATTCCTGATGGCGCGACGGCTGGTGGAGGCGGGGGTGCGGTGCATAACGATTTCCTTCGGGCTGTGGGACACGCACTTCGGCAACTTCACGGACATTCCCGGGCATGGCCTGAAGTATTCGCTGCCCATGCTCGATCAGGGCGTCTCCGCGCTGGTGCAGGATCTTCATGATCGCGGGATGCAGAATGACGTGAGCGTGGTGGTCTGGGGCGAGTTCGGTCGCAGCCCGCGCATCAACAAGGACGCGGGACGCGATCATTGGCCGGCGGTTTCAAGCGCCCTGCTCGCGGGTGGCGGCATGCGCACCGGGCAGGTGATCGGCGCCACCGACCGCCTTGGCGAATCCATCCAGGAACGTCCCGTGCATTATCAGAACGTCCTGGCGACGCTCTACCGGAACCTCGGCATCGACGCCGTCACCACCACAATTCCCGACCACAGCGGCCGGCCCCAATACCTCCTCGAACACCAGGAGCCGATTCAGGAATTGATTTAGGGCCTTCGGCGAGCAAGGCTCCAAGCAGACAGCCATCCCCCAGCGCTGCCCCGCAGAGGGGGGGGGTGGCACGCTTTCCAAACTTAGATGAGCCTGGCAGCTGACACGTCAGTTCTCAAATTGGCCTCGTCAGTTGCACCAGTAATTCGCGGGGGGTGAGCATCTGAATTCCCAAGGGCTTTGGGAGAGCCAACAAATCTTCATCGCGGGAAACGATGATTATGATCGGTGGAATGGTCGCGCGGTCGTGCGCGCCTCTGCGAGCCCGTAGTGGCCCGGGCGTCCCGCCCGTGTGATTCCGCCCGCGCCGCGCGGGTCGCCCACCAGAAACTCACGGACGGGACGCCCGTGCCACTACGCGGCCGCCGGGTTGATTTTACCGGAAGTCATTGGCACCGGGTATCACTCAGGACGCCGGGCGCGACCACGGGCCGGGGCGGTAAATGTCCGAGGGCAATCGCCGGGCCGCTGAATAACGCATGCGGTAAGCAGCGTGTTTGCGGGCCGGCAGAAGCGCCGCCAGAAGGCGGGCGGCTACTGACCGGCACCATCCGCGCCGTCGCCGTCCAGATCGATCAGGATGTCGCGCGGTTCCGCGCCCTTGCTCGGGCCGACAATGCCGCGGTTTTCCAATTCGTCCATGATGCGGGCGGCCCGCGTGTAGCCGAGGCGCAGGCGGCGCTGCATCAGCGAGACACTCGCCTTTTGCTCGCTGCGGATCACCTCGATGCATTGCTGGATGATGTCCTCGTCCTCGTCGATGCCGCTCTCGTCGCCGTAGCTGGCGGAGGGCTTCGAGAGTTGCTTGTGGATCTCCATCTCGTAGCTGGGTTTGCCCTGCTTGCTGATGTGATCGACAATGTCCTGAATCTCCTGGTCGGTGATGAGCACGCCCTGCACGCGGGTCAGCTTGGCGGAGCCGGGAGGCAGATAGAGCATGTCACCCTTGCCCAACAATTTGTCCGCGCCCATCGCATCGAGAATCGTCCGCGAATCCACCTTGGCCGCGACTTGAAACGCAATGCGGGCCGGGATGTTCGCCTTGATCACGCCGGTGATGACATCCACGCTGGGCCGCTGCGTCGCCACAATGCAATGAATGCCGGCGGCCCGCGCCATTTGGGTAATGCGGGCAATCGCCATTTCCACGTCGGCGGGCGCGACCAGCATCAAGTCCGCCAATTCGTCGATGATCACGACCACGTAGCTGAGTTTTTCGGGAATGACGATTTCATCATCGCGCGGCACCACGATTTCCTCGTCCACTTCCACGGCGAATCCATCAGCGCCGGCCTCGATTTTTTCCTTCTTGGCCACCAGCGGTAGCTCCGGTTCCGCCGGCGGAATCGGCTTGCCCTTGGGGCGTTCGTTGAACGATTTGATATTGCGCACGCCGACCTTCGCGAAAATCTGGTAGCGCTTCTCCATTTCATTCACCACCCAGCGCAGGGCGAGAATGACTTTCTTGGGGTCATTCACCACCGGCACGACCAGGTGGGGCAGCGCGTTGTATTGCTGGAGCTCGACCACCTTGGGATCGATCATCACGAAGCGGAGTTGATCCGGTGAAAACCGGTAAAGCAGCGAGGCAATGATGGCATTGATGCACACCGATTTACCGGAGCCGGTGCTGCCGGCAATCAGGACGTGCGGCATTTCCGCCAGGTCGCAGATAATCGGATGACCATACACATCCTTGCCCAGCGCCACCGGGATGCGCGCCTTGGAGTTGATCCACTCATCCGACTCCAGCAGGTCGCGCATGATGACCTTCGTCTTCACGAGGTTGGGCACTTCGACGCCGACGGAGCTTTTGCCGGGCACGGGCGCGAGAATGTTGATGCGCTCGGCCTTGAGCGCGGCGGCAATGTTGTTGTTGAGCGCGGAAATTTTTTCCAACTTCACGCCCGGCGCGGGATGCAACTCGTAGCGCGTGATCGTTGGCCCCTTGGTGATGTCGCCGAGTTGCACCTCAATGTCGAATTGCGCGAGCGTCTGTTGCATGAGACGCGCATTGGCCATCAACTCCTCCTTCGACTCCGTTGGCTTCACCGTCATGTCCGCCTGGTTCAACATGTCCACGGAAGGAAACGAATAATTGCCGATGGTCGGCGTGGAGGCGACGGTGATCGATTTGGGTTTGCGCAGGGCGGGCCGCGGCCGGGGCGGCGGCACGGGGGCGGGAGGCGCTTCATCCGCTGCTTTACCACCGAGGGCGTCGGCCGTCACTGGTGTCTCGGGAGACTTCACTAGGGGTTCAGGCGCCCGGGCCTCGGAGGGGCGGCCGATAATATCCGCAGTGCTGGCCGCCGCGATTTCACTGGCCGGAATCACTTCTTCCGCGACGAACATGGGTTCAGAATCCAGATCCGGTTCCGGCTCTGGTTTCGCCTCGGCCTTCGCCTTGGCGCGGCTGGCTTTGGTCACGGATTCGGCGGAGCGGGGCGGTGGCACGCTCAGGTCGCGCACGGTCGGCTCTGGCACGGGTTGCATATCCGCGCCCAGACCGGAGGGCTCGTTGGGGACGATCGCCACCGCCGACTCACCGGCGCCAGCCTTCTCGATCTGTTTCTCCAGCTGTCGGGCCTGTTTCTCCAAATCACGCTTCCGCCGTTCAAGGATTTTCTCCTCGGTGGTCGCGGCGGCGTCAGTCCCGGGAACAGGCCAGTGCAGGCCCCGCAGCCAGGTCATTAAATGAAAGTTGGTGAGGTAGACCAAACTGATCACATAAAGAGTCACAAAAATGATCATCGCCCCGATCGAGCCAAAATGGCGGAAGAGCAGATCGTTCATGGTCAGCCCCACGAAGCCGCCCGCGCTGCCGGAATCCAGATGGGCCCTCATGCCGGAGAAATAATCGCTGTATAAATCCAGCATCCCCATGAAAGCGAGTAACAGCACGGCGGCCCAGCGCTTGCAGTGGTTCAGGTAGGCAAGGGGCTGACAAAAGTAGGACAACCCGAACGCGAGCAACAGCGCCGGCACAAAATAGGCCGCCGCCCCGCAGACGAAAAAAAGCGCGTAACCCGTATGCGAGCCCACCGATCCAATCCAATTGTGCTCCGGGTGATTGGGGGGAAGATGGTTGAAGGCGAGATCATTCCGGTCGTAGGAAAGCAGGGCGACGAGCAGCAACAGGGCCGCGCTCACCAGCACAATGCCGATGATGTCGCCCAGTCCATGTTCGGGTTTTGCGTCCACCGATTCCTTACGAGCCATGGCCGCAGACTAAGGTTCAAAGTTCAAAGTTCAAAGGGGTTGGCCCGGGAGCAAGCCAGGCGATGAAAAAACCTTCAACCACCGCTGAACACGGCTAAACACGCGTCAGCCGGAAGGAAGCGGATGTTTTACCCCGTTTAAGGGATCCGCTGTTCAGCAGTTGGAAAACTTGCGCCGCCGCTCAATTCTGATCCGTGCATATCCGCGTGCATCCGGGGCTAAGAATTCCTTCAACCGCCGCGTTTCAGTTCAGATCCGGACCCCCTGCCGGACCGCCACAGCGGAGCCTTCGGCAACGAAAGTCGAACTGGGTTTCCCAGCCAGCACAGCGGCAAACTCCGGGCCATACAAAGCTGTGGCATTGCAATCCAGCGAACTTTCCTGCACCTGCCACACGCGCCACGGCGGATGCTCGACTTGATATTCCAGAGCACCGCCGTCCTTTTGCGCGGTATAACCCCAGTAATGTTCCGTGATGAATTCCTCCTCGGAGCCGGGGGTGATCGCTTGCAAAGCGCCCGTGGTTTGCGCCTGCATCCGGTTCCACCGGCCCTGATGACGCCAGTCGTATTCCACGCGCGGGGAACCATGGGCCGACCTTTCTAAAATGGAATGGCGCATGGGCAGCGCGAGGTAAGGCTCATTGTAAAGCCAGCGCGCCACGGCGGCGATCGCCCAGCGCGGGACGATTTCCCGGATGAACACCACGCCGCGCCGCCACCCCTCCGGACCGCGCCGCCGGACATAGAACCGGAGATTCACCTCCTCGAAATTACGATGAAACGGGACGGGCAAACCGAGCACCCGGGTATCGAGAAACCGAAACCCAACCATGCTGACCAGTATTTTGCCGTTCCAGGCATCCAGCTCGGTGCCCCGGGGAACCTTGGACAACAGGCGGCGGGGATCGATCTCAAAATTGAGCATGGCCAGATGGCGCCATTCCGCCTTCAGAAATATGCCGGGTGTGTTCATGCTGGCTTTATGCTGGCTGGTTCATTTGCAACAAGTGCGCTGTGTCCATTCTACGCGGTCTGGAACCAGAACCCAATCAAAACCAAGGCTTGGCCACCGCGCCCCAGATTTTCTTAAACCGGATTACTTCAGTTGGGAAGGAAGTCAACCGCAGATAAATGCAGATGAAAACAGCCGGCCTAGCCGCCGAAATCGCGTCACCCTTCGGTGAATATTTACGGACACCACTTTCGGCTATCCCATCTGCGTTTATCGGCGCCCATCGTTGGTTTCGCCTCGGTTTCGTCGGCCCCGTTCCGACTTAAACCGATCCATGCCGGCAATTGACTCGCCCTTCTGCTTTGTTACGTTCGGGGGCGCAATGATCGGTGAAGCGCTTTCCAAACTCAAAAACATCTGGGTCACCGCCGCGGCGATTTTGGATGAGCGCAGCGAGCATACCCTGGCGGCGGTTCACCGTTCTCGCCTCTGGCGTTTCGCCCATTTCTGGGTGTTGGTGGCCAAGAGTTTCAATCGCAACCGCTGCCCGGTGCATGCAACGGCGCTGGCCTACGCGACCTTGCTGGCGTTGATCCCGATGCTCGCCGTGGTGGTCAGCATCTCGGCCAGCCTGCTCAAGGAACGCGGCGAGAAACCCATCGAGCAGTGCATTGATTATCTGGTGGAAAATGTGATTCCGGTGGGGGAGGCAAAACCCGGGTCGCTGCTCGCGCGGGCACTCAAAAAGAGACCGGTGGAGCCCGCAGTGGAGGGGGCGACCCCGGGCAGTGAAGCCGCGGCTCTGGCTGAAGCCCAAACGGCCGAGGCCGCCAAAAGCTCCGCCGAACGGAAGGAAACGGTCAAGCGCATCAAGGAATTCATCGACAACATCCGCAGCGGCACCCTCGGCGTAACCGGGATGGTGGCGCTGGTGATGGTGGCGATCATGATGCTGGCGCGGATTGAGGAGACCTTCAACGACATCTGGGGTGTGACGCGCGGCCGGAGCTGGCTGGCGCGGATTGTGCAGTATTGGGCGGCGATCACGCTGGGGCCCTTGCTCTTGATCGTGGCGCTGGGTCTGGCCACCGGTTCACAGCTCACGGCCAGCAAGGAACGGCTCGCCGCCACGCCTTTCATCGGCGGCCTGGTGTTCCAGATTTTTCCGCTGGTGGTGCTGGCCCTCACGTTCGCCCTGTTTTACAAATTAATGCCGAACACAAAAGTGAACTGGCGCGCCGCGCTGGCGGGCGGTGCCATGGCGGGCGGCCTCTGGCATTTGAACAATGTGCTGGGGGTCGTCTTCGTCTCCCGCATCGCGAGCAACAACAAGATCTACGGCAGCCTGGGCGTCATCCCCGTCGTGATGATCGGCCTTTATTTCTCCTGGATGATCCTGCTTTTCGGCGCGCAAATCTCGTATGCCTGGCAAAATCGAAACGCGTATCTGCAGGATAAACTGGCGGAGAATGTCCACCAACGCAGCCGCGAGTTCATCGCTCTGCGCCTCATGACCCAGATCGGTCAGCGGTTCCAAAAAGGGGCTTCGCCACCGTCGGTGACCGTGCTGGCCGAAGCCCTGGCCGTTCCCTCACGGCTCGTCAGCCAGCTGCTGACCATTTTGGTGAACGCGCAAATGCTGGTGGAGGTGGCGAACAACGAAACCGCCTACACGCTGGCCCGGCCGCCGGCGCAGATTAATTGCCAGGATATTCTTCAGGCGCTGCGGACCAATCCCGGCCAGGAACTGCCCACCCGCGAAGATCCTTCGCGGGCGCGGCTGCTCGGTCAGTTTGAGAAAATCCAGCAGGCCGAGCGCAGCGCTGCGAAGGCCCTGAGCCTGGAATCCCTCCTCGCCGAAGCAGTGGTGATTAAATGTGAGTGAGGCTGAAAAGCGATTTGAGAGGTCGCGCGGATATTTTCCGTGCGCGGAGGAGCGCGACGCGTCCCCCTCACCCCACCCTCTCCCCAGGGGCGAGGGAGTCACGCTCCCCACGTCCGTGTCTGGCTCCATCTCCTGACTCGTCAACGACCAAATCAGCCTACTCCCGCCCATGGGGAAGTGAAAATCCTGGCTTTCTTCGCGGCGCCCAATCGTCCAACCCAGCGCAGGGAGCCGTGCTGAGGCGGCGCGAGGGACTCCCTCGCCCCGGGGGAGAGGGCGGGGTGAGGGGCCGGCTTCCTCTTCGCTCTCCCACTCCCGAATGCTCAAGCTACCCGCGTGTTCCGCACTCTCCCTGACCCACTTTTAATCACACCCCATCGGAGCATCGGAGCAGTCGCCGGAATCGAGGCTTGGCAGCCGCCAAATTCATTTTATCATACCCGGTATGAATCCCGTGCTGAGATTTATTGGGGTGACCAATGCCGCGATCTGGCTCGGTTCGGCGATCTTTTTCACCTTCGTCGTTGCCCCCGCCGTTTTCTATTCCCCGGAGATGAAGGAATTGTTTGGTCCGGTATTTCGCGAATACGCCGGGGCGATCGCGCAGATCCAGCTGCAATATTTTTTCCGCCTGCAATATGTGTGCGCCGGCATCGCCGTGCTGCACCTGCTGACAGAGCGCATTTTCACCCGGTCGCCGGCGGACCGGTTACGGCTGCACCTGCTGGGCGGGCTGCTGTGCCTGGGATTAGTGGGGGGTCTGGTCCTGCAACCCCATCTTAAAACCCTGCATCGCACGCGCTCCGCCGTGACTTCCACGCCGGCACAGAAAGAGGTGGCGGCGAAATCCTTCGGCCGGTGGCACGCGGTTTCGCAGGTGCTGAACCTCGCGGCGATGGCGGGTTTGCTCGCCTATTTCTGGCGCGTCACCAATCCGCCCGCCCCGGATGCGGTCCCGCGCTTCTTTAGTGAGAATAAATTCAAATTCTGAAGCCGCATTCCCCGCGTTGACAAGCTGCGGAGCGTTTGGCTTAATCCCCGTCCCTGCGCGCGGGCGCCGGATGTCGGTAGGATACCCAAGTGGCCAACGGGGGCAGACTGTAAATCTGCTGGCTTACGCCTTCGATGGTTCGAATCCATCTCCTACCACCACTTTCTCCGGTAATGCCGGCCGCTTCTTCAGGCCGGCAGAACAGCTTTCGCCGGTGGTGATCCATGAACCTTGAGCCTCCTTTTCAGGAACCGCAGCGTAGCGCAGGGGTCACGCCCGGCGATGAAACGGGCGGCGGGCCGGCGGCGCTACCCGGGGCGCGGCGGTTCCGGTTCCGCGAACTGTGGGACCGGTTGGCGCGGGCGGGTTTTCCGGGTCGGGTCAGCCTCAAACTGCTGCTTTTCGGACTCGTGACGCTGTTTGTCCTGTATCCGCATCCCGTCTACTTGATCAAACAAGTACAGCACATGGCCGATGTGGAATCGCTCATCCAACCCAGCCTGCCCGCGATGGCCGAAATCAACCGCGCCATCGACAAACTCTTGCCGACGAACTCAACGCCGCAGAAGGAATTTCAAATCGTTGAGCGCTTCGTCTATCAAAAAATCAAGTACCAGTACGATTGGTATAACTGGGGCAACCTCGATTATTGGCCCACGGCGGCGGAAGTCTGGGACCGCCAACGGGAAGACTGCGACGGACGGGCGGTGCTGGCCGCCAGCATCCTGCGCGCGCGTGGTTTCAAGACCGCCCGGATTGTCGCCAACCTTAACCATGTCTGGGTCGCGGTGGATAAAGCCGAACTCATGGGACCACAGGCCGACAAGAATTTCCGGCGGGAAGGCGACCGGGTGATCCTCTCGCTCCCGGCACTCAAAACCCTTCTGGACACGGTGGCGCAATTGAGCAAATTCCCGGTGCTCCGCTCCCTGATTATTTTTTTCACGGCCGTGGGTTTGTTGTACCATCCCTGCCGCAACGTCTCCGGCTTCTTTGTCACCACCACCGTCGGGCTCGTGGGTTTCGGACTGCTGCTGGATTGGTCCGGCATGCAGCTCGCGGGCGAAAGCAAGGGGATCGATTTTAACTTCGTGGCCGGGATCGCCCTGCTGGCCGTGGCCGCCCTGCTGGCGCTGTCCATGAACCGGATCCTGATCCGCCGACCGGCCTTACTGCCGTGAGTCAGCCCGACTGGGAGGATTCGATCTCGGTTTCGACTCTGTTCGGTTTAAAATCGGCGGGCGGCACGGCTGGGCCGGTCGGGGCCTGATGGTGCCGACGGCGCAACGCCCTTCCCTACCCGGCCATTTGCAATAGTTGTCGCGGAGTCAGCAACCATTCGAGCGCGGCGCGGCGTCCGGGGCGAAAAGTATTCGCGGACAGTTTGCACAGCCCGCCCTTCTTGAGGAAAATGGAGGCGGTGGCATCGCCGAAAACCAGGGTTGAGATGAGCCGGCTCATCCACGGTTCGTGGCTGACCAGCAGCACGTCCTCCAGCACCGGCCGGCGGCGGTTCAAGTCCGTGAACATTTTATTTGAGTCACCCTCCGGCGTGAGCTGTTCGGATATCTGCAGTTTTCCTCGGGCTTTGAATTTGTCGGCCACGATTTCCGCCGTCTGCCGCGCGCGCGAATACGGGCTGGACAGGATGAGATCGAAGGACAGGTCCAGCGCCTGCATCGCCTGGGCAATGCCGCGGATGCGTTCCCTGCCTTTTGAAGTGAGGGGACGGGCCGCATCTTTTCTAACGCCGCGCTGCCCGAGTTCCTCGGCGATCCCATGACGCAGGAGATATAGGTTCATCGATTGTACTTTTGGTCAGGCGCAGCTCGAGGTTCACCCCTGCTGGCCGAGATAAGGTTTAGGAGAGTCCGCCGGCTGCGTCCATGCAAATAGGTTCCGCGACCCCGCCGGCGGGCTGAGCATTACCCACATCGATTCGAGATTTTTTGCGACGCGATTGAGTGCCCCATGCCGCACCCCCGTCCCGACGGAAGACTTCCCAGACGCAAC
>JAYTXL010000294.1:0-2514 GCA_043742955.1 Verrucomicrobiota bacterium
AATGACAGCGTCAGGACGGCCGAGTCGGGCTTGATGTAACGCCAGAAATAGCGCAGCAACTTGACGCTCAGCCGTGAGCGGCATCAGGTGACTCTTCCATTGTGGCGCGATTATCCTGAAAGTAAAAGCGTTACGGCTTGTGATAGATTTTTTCAGCACCGGATTGCGCCATGACGCGCTCGGCGGTATGCAATTGGGCTTCGTCGGCACATTCAACCGACGCCAGCGCCTCGCCCTTTTTCAAACGTTCTTCGTAAACCCGGATTTCGTCGGCGGTATCGTTTAGACCGATAAACGAACCAATCAGCGTACCGAGGCCCGCCGCGGCGACGGTGCCAATCACCGCCAGACCCACGGGTCCCAGCACCAAAAAAGCGCCAATTCCCGGGACGGCCAGCACACCCGCGTGAGCGAGCAGCCCCAGCGTACCGCCGATGGCGGCGCCAGTGCCCGCGCCTATCGTGGCCGACGACGTTGTGTTTTTTCCAATGACTTCGCGCTCCTCCATTGTGCCCGTGCTTTCAGGCACGACGACGGAGATTTGCTCGGGTGTGAACCCGGCGGCTTTCAATCGGTCCACGCCTGTTTCCAGACTGCGGCGATCGGGAAATAGTCCCAATGCGGTCTTATGCGTGGCTGTCATTTCAAGACTCCTTTTGCATTGCGTGGCACGGCATGGCGTGCCGATGCAAGCCGCTTTTCACTTGGAAGGAAGACCGCCATTTTTGGACTTGCCGGCAACGGGCGTCACGTCAGCAGACGAATTCGCCAGCGCCGCTCTGGGCACTTCAATCCCCAGCGCGTTGGAGAGGTCCATCTGGTGTTCTTGCTCCTGCGTGAGGATGTGGCGGATGGCTTCGCCGAGCGCATATTCGCCAAGCGACTCGGCCTGCCGCACCCGTTCGCGGTAATTGCGTATGGTTTCGGTTTCGTTGTCCAGATCAAATTGAAGCATCGCGCGCGGTTTATCGGACAGCTTGACGGGCTTTGGCGTCGCGGTGGGCATTGCACCCAGGTAATCGATCTGCTTGGCGAGGGTCAATGCGTGTTCAAGTTCCTCCGCGGCGTGCGTTTCGAGTTCCTTGGCGATGTTCATATACTCCGCGCCTTTCAGCACCTGGCTGTAAACCACGTAGGCGATGATGGCTTGATATTCCCGCGAAAGGTCCTCATTCAGGTACTTCACGAGCTCTTCACGCGTGATTTCAACGGGCTCCTTGTTAGCGCTTTTCATACTGTATTCTCCTCCTCGCAGAACGATTTTTAAAATTTTCGATCACTTTAATCAATAAGCAATTATGATTCCAACTCTCACTAATCAGGGAAATGGAGTTTTTGCGTGTAGTAGCTTCACAATGAAAATGAAGCATCGCCGAGATTTCGGAAGCGCGCCGAAATTCTGTCGCTGATTGCCGGGCAAATGGCGCTGCCTTAAATTTGAATTCGACCTGCTATAGACCTGCGCACTTCTAAAGCGACATTATCACGCCGGGCCGGGCAAGCTGAACGAGGCGGTCGCGCAAAGGCGTATCGAGAAGATACGCCGCGCGAGACCAACGACGTTCAGCGCCGCCCGCCGCAAGTGAGCATGACGCTTTAGAAGCGCGTGGGTCAATAAGATAATTGTATGAAAATCATGCACCGTGCTTCAATTCCATTGGCTTCAACCCGGACACCGCCGGTCCGTTGACCACTCGGCCCATGCAGTCGAAACGCGAACCGTGGCAGGGACAATCCCACGTCGTTTCGCTGTTGTTCCAATGCACGATGCA
The DNA here is from genome assembly GCA_043742955.1 of Verrucomicrobiota bacterium. Lineage (GTDB taxonomy): Bacteria > Verrucomicrobiota > Verrucomicrobiia > Limisphaerales > JAYTXL01 > JAYTXL01. Next base: position 1,773 of record JAYTXL010000294.1, read on the forward strand.
ATTTAGATGCGGACACACCGCCGAGCACACGTGGTAGCCGGTTTTATCTCTCGCCGAGACGCGGAGAACGGCAAAAAAACATGAGGAAAAGATCAGGCAAGTGTGTCGACTATTCTTTCAGATTTCTTAAGTCTATTTGTATTTTTTCCTTCTTTTCTCCGCGTCTCTGCGAGAGAACATTCTATTGACCCGCGTACATCTAAAGAGACATTATCACGTCGCGCCGGGCAAGCTGGACGAGGCGGTCGAGCAAAGGCATATCGAGAAGATACGCCGTGCGAGACGAACGAAGTTCAGCGCCGCCCGCCGCACGTGAGAATGACGCTTTAAATGTGCGCGGGTCAATAGGGGGACTGAACAGTTACCTCCTCCTTGAACTTGGAAGAGAGGGCGCAAAGTAAAGGCCAATCACACGCTCACACCGCCATCGAGTGCGTAGAAGCCATCTCAAAGCAACCGCGATGCAGATGCGCCGAGATTTTGAAACGGATCGAGGCGCGACTGAGGGAAGATATCCTGAGATCTCTGACCGAAGGAGCAATGAAGAGCCGTTTCAAAAGGCCAAGCAGATGCGAGCGGGTGTTTTTGAGATGGCTTCTAGTCCTATTGTTCACGCATGGTCCAATAGGCAAACAAAGCGAATCTTTGCACTTCCACCCCAGAGGGGTGACCTATGACAGCCCAGGGCAAGCGCGCAGCGCACCGCCCGGATCATGGTTACACCCCGTTTCCCCAAAGCCCC
>JAYTXL010000295.1:0-3082 GCA_043742955.1 Verrucomicrobiota bacterium
CAAAGCACCGGAGCCAGAGAAGTTCTTGGACCTGAGCTACTACGACAAAGCATTGGCGATGGTTGGTCGTTAAACCCACAGATCCAGCAGCCATTAAAAAAACCCGCAAGGCGCAAGCCACGCGGGTTTTTGTATTTTCAGTCGAAAGCGAAACGCTAATCGACGCAGCATGAGGGTGCAGGGCAAGGCGCAAACGCGCTGACAGTACCTCTGTGGTACGGCAAGCGTTTGCAACGCCGCCCTGCGCCCTCAGGCAAGGAGCAATTACATGCCCATGCCACCCATGCCACCCATGCCGCCCTTCGTTGTGTCGGCCCCCGGGGGTGGCCCGGAACTGGAATTCTCTTTTGATTCAGCGAAATGACGGGCGTAATAGCCGCCGACTGCACCCAGCGTAAGACAAATGAGGCTGGCCGCGACAATGGTTGGGACTGTTGGGCTTTTCATAGTTTAGGAATGGTTCTGCGCAAAATCCACACTGCTGATTTAAGGACTAAACAACGGGTTTCAAATAAAGTTTCTAGATTCATCTACCGCTGGCGCCGCTTTCAGGGTGGAATTCCTCGAACTACTGAATTGCCCTGGTCAGAAAGTGAGCTGCGCCCACGGCGTTGGCGCACATAGAATTTTGATTGTCAGCGGCGACGCAGCTGTTACATTTTTGCAACGTGATTTTGTTCCCTAGCGAACGACCTATGTCAACGAATGCATCGGAGAGCAGTAACCCCAAGGACATGTTGAAAAACTCCTCGCTCTACCGCGAGTTTCGTGACGAGCGCGAAGAGATTTTGAAGCATAAGTGGATCGAGTCAGAAAAAGCCGGCCATGATGTCGGATTCGAGCAGGCTCTGACCGGTTGGATTTTGAAACACCGCTCCAAGTGGCGCAAAAGCCGGCAATCAACCACTACTTGATTTTGGGCTCCGAGCCCGCTCCTTTAAGGTGATCCGGCGAGATCGCCAAGGCAGCCATGAACAAACTGAAGCTCCCAACTCCACGGACGGGTTCGCACCACGAGCCGGTCCGTTTTTTTTGTGTCTGAACCCATCCTGATCCTGTCCGCCGAGGCGATGCAGCGCGCCCTCACCCGCATCGCGCACGAAATCATGGAGCGCAATGCCCCGGGTCCGGACCTCGTCCTGGTCGGCGTGCAACGCGGCGGGGTCTATCTGGCAGAACGGCTCGCCCGCATCTTGCAGGGTATTACCGGAAACCTCGCTCCCGTCGGCACCCTGGACGTGAGCATGCACCGCGATGATTTGGGCCGGCAATTTGCGCCCCAGATCCATCCCACCGCCATCCCCTTTGACATCACCGGCCAGACCGTGGTGCTGGTGGATGACGTGCTGTTCAGCGGACGCACCACGCGCGCCGCCCTGGATGCCCTTAATGATTTCGGACGTCCCCGCCGCATCCAACTCGCCGTCCTCATCGATCGTGGTCATCGGGAACTGCCCATCAAAGCCGATTTCGTCGGCAAAAACGTGCCCACTTCGCTCCTCGAACGCATCAATGTTCAATTCCAGGAAGAGGGCGGCACGGACCGGGTTTGCCTCGAAAAATTATGAGCTGGAACCGTAAGCATCTGCTCGACATCGAATCGCTCTCGGCGACGGAAATCACCACCATTCTGGACACCGCGCGCGCCTTCAAGGCCGTGGGTGAACGCGCGATCAAAAAAGTCCCGGCCTTGCGCGGAAAAACGGTGATCAACCTCTTCATCGAACCGTCCACGCGCACGCGCATCAGTTTCGAACTGGCCGCCCAGCGCCTGACCGCCGACGTCATCAATTTCTCCGCCGAAGCCTCTTCCTTGAAAAAAGGCGAGACGCTCAAGGATACCGCGCGCAACCTGGAAGCGCTCAATGCCGACATCATCATCATCCGTCACAGCGCGACCGGTGCGCCGCACTTTCTGTCCCGCTTTCTGAATGCCAGCGTGGTCAATGCCGGGGACGGCGCGCACGAACATCCCACGCAGGCGTTGCTCGACACCTTCACCATCCGCGAAAAAAAGGGGAAGGTGGCCGGGTTGAACGTGACGATTCTCGGTGACATTTTATACAGCCGCGTGGCCCGTTCGAACATCTGGGCACTCCTGAAACTCGGGGCCAACGTCACGCTGTGCGGTCCCAGCACGCTGGTCCCGCGGGTGTTCGAGCAGATGGGTTGCCGCGTCACGCATAATCTTCAGGAGGCCATCGCCTCGGCGGATATCATCAACCTCCTGCGCATCCAGCACGAGCGGCAACGCAAGTCGATGTTTCCAAGCCTGGGCGAATACTCGAGCCTCTACGGATTAAACCGGGCCCGGCTCGCGCAACTCAAACCCGACGTCATGATCATGCATCCCGGCCCGATCAATCGCGGCGTGGAGATCGACAGCGACGTGGCGGATTGCGCGCAATCGGTGATTTTGGAACAGGTGACGAATGGCCTCGCCGTACGCATGGCCGTGCTGTTCCTCGTCAACGGTGGCAAGGGACCGCAGGAAGTGGCGGGGTAACGGTGCAATCCAGATTCCGAAACTGATTTTGAACAGGAGCTAACGGAGGTAACGGAGGAGGTGGCAAATTGGGTGAAAGGCAGTGGGGGAATTTCCTTACCCTTCTTATCGGCCCAATTCCTTGGCTCTGTTTCCTCTGTTAGCTCCTGTTCAACCCACTTCGGAGTCCTGGCTTAGTTAAGCCGTAACGCTGCCCCAAGAATTATGGGCTGAGCCTCTCGTCGACGGCTCAGGTAGGAGGGAGCGCGGCATTTATGCCGCTTCAATTTCACTCACTGTTTTGGTATGCGCTGGACGTGGAAATTGTGGACTATCACTGACGAAACATGAAAACGAACAAACTGGCTCCGCTCCATCCAGGGGAAATCTTGCGCGAAGATTTCATGAAGCCGCGCGCCTTGTCGCAAAATGAGCTCGCCCGCGCGTTGAACGTCCCGCCGCGCCGTATCAATGAAATCGTGCTGGAAAAACGCGGCCTCACGGCGGACACCGCGCTGCGGTTGGCGCGGTATTTCGGCACCACGGCGGAAATGTGGACGGGCCTGCAGGCCGATTACAGTTTGCGCCTGGTTCGGT
>JAYTXL010000296.1:0-10093 GCA_043742955.1 Verrucomicrobiota bacterium
GACGGGTGCGGAACAAACCTTCGCCGCGCTCGTGCAAGCTTCACCGGACGACGCCTTCAATCATTTGCTCTACGCCGTGCAGGACAACACCGAGGTGCATCGCGTGGTATTCCCGTATCGCTGCTGGGACATGCTCGACATCATCGGCAAGGAACAGGCCCACACGCTGCTTCGCCAGTCGGTGCGTTATTGCCTCAAGGCGGAATCCTCCAATCGCTCGGCCACCTGGGACGAACCGCGCACGCTGCTGCCGAAAATGCTGGAGCAGCACAAATTGCTGGGCCGCCCGCCGGGGACTCGCGCCGCCGAGGACAAATGGGTTGATGAAATGAGCCAGACCATTTTCAAATCGACGCCGCAACAAGCCGCCGACACCGTCGCGGCCGCCCTCGCCGAAGGCATGTCGCCGGCGGCCTTGGGGGAGGCCATTTCACTGGCGGCGAACCAGCTGGTGCTCCGTGACCATGGGCGGCCGCCGCAACAGGAAAGCCCCGGCAAACCGGTGGGCAGCGTGCATGGTGACAGCATCGGGGTTCACGCCTGCGACTCGGCCAATGCCTGGCGGAACATGGCGCGGGTGAGTAATCCCCGGAACACCTACGCCTGCCTGATTCTGGGTGCCTATCAAATGGCGCTTGATCGCACCGCCCGCAGCGGCGACTTCCTCAACTGGCAGCCGCTTCCAGTGGAGTGGCATCTTAACAAAGTCACGGGCACCGACGCGGCTGGGCTGCTGCGCGAGGCCGAGGAGGCGATCCGCGGCAATCTCCAATCCCAAGTCGCGGCGGTGGTTCATCGCTACGGCGAACAAGGCCACGCACCGCGCCCGGTTTTTGATCTGCTGCTGCGCTATGCGATCAGCGAGGATGGTGCCCTGCACGCCGAAAAATATTACCGCACCGTGACCGAGGAATTTAACGCCACCCGGCCCGCGTTCCGCTGGCGGCAGTTGGTCGCACTGGCGCGCGTTACCGCCAGCGAATATGGCCGCCCCGCCGCCGGTTACGCCGAGGCGCGCAGCCTGCTGAAAGTTTGAGGGATGTCCTTTTCGTGGCGTCGTTTCGTCCGCGCCGGCCGAGGAGTGTCCGCTCCGCAGTGAAACCATTAATGGCGCGGACGGAAACCAGAACGTCTGATGCCGGGGGAATCATTTATCGCCGAATCAGGGCGACAAGCGACGTAAGGAGACGAGTCGGAGAATACGTAATTGTACGTACAGACAATCCGCCTCAGGAGAGCGAATGTCTAGTAGCGGTTGGTAAAAGGCAGCCAGTGAACAGCGCAGTGAAGCTAACGTAACCCGCCTTTTACACTGTTCACGCCGCCCAGAAGAAAGACCGCCTATGCAAACCAAAACCGTCCGCAAGTCCGGCGCCGCGCGCGGGCGAAAATAACCCCACCAAAAATATGAAAAACAAATACAAACTGATGGCCGGTGCGATCATCGCGTGTGCGATGTTCTTCGTGACCGTAAGTAATGCGACCTCTTCAAACAAGGATTCGAAGAACCGGGAACACCACTCCGATTCGGATGACGATGACGAGGGAGGAGGCGCGGGTCGCTGCCAAGGTGCGGTGACGATCACCTCGCCCAAAAGCAGTGGCGCGATTAAACCCGCTGGTGTGCTGGTGAAGGTGAGCTATAAGGCGCCCGCTAATTCCGGCGCCAAAATAGTGCTGCTCGAAAACGGAGTCGCCGTCGGCACTTACCTTGTGCCGGCTAACAAGGCTTCCGGCTTCGCTTCCTTCACAGTCGCGGGCGTGGTTGGCCCCTTTGAAGGTTTGATCGGGCTCCAGGCCCAACTTTGCTTCAGTTGCTGCACTGGCAGCGGAGGTGATGGCGATGACGACGACGATGATCGATCCGGCTGCGGCGATGGCGATGATGACGACGACGATGGTGGCTGCGTGGTGGTCACTACCAAGTGCGTCCTCTCCAATGTCGTATTGCTCAGGCCGTCGGGCAATTAAAAAGAACCATAAACCCAGCCCCTGCAGGGTTGGCCTATACGAAGCCCGACCAGGTTGGCTTTTCAACTTGGCGGGCTTTTTGTTTTCCTCACGATATGGTTCCCCTGATGGTTGGCCACTCCCCCCGGTCACTTGGTTTGCTCACACAATTTCCACCGGACATTGGGGCAGGGCATCGAGAAAGGCTTGGCCATATTTCTTGGATAGCACCCGGTTATCCAGCACGACCACGATGCCGCTGTCATTTTTTGTGCGGATGAGCCGGCCCACGCCCTGGCGAAATTTCAGAATCGCTTCCGGCAGGGAAAACTCGCCGAACGAATTTCCGCCGCGCGCTTCGATCGCTTCGATGCGGGCTTCAATCAGCGGGTGATCCGGCACGGCGAAGGGCAGGCGCGTGATGATCACATTCGAGAGCGCTTCGCCGGGCACATCCACGCCCTGCCAAAAGCTGGCGGTGCCAAACAGCACGCTATCCACGTCCGCCTTGAATTTTTCCAGCATCAGCGAGCGCGGGGTGCCGGTGCCCTGCACAAAGCAGGCCAGGCCAAGCTGGTCGAAGAATGGGGTCATCAAGCGGGCGACCTCCTGCATCAGCTTGAAATTTGTGAACAGGACGAAGGCCTTGCCGTGGGTCTGCCGGACGAAGTGTTCGATCCAGTGGATGAGCGCGTCGCGATAGCCGGGATCGCGCGGGTCCGGCATCTTGTTGGCGACGAACAATTTCATCTGCCGCTCGAAATCAAAGGGGGAACCCACCTGCAGCGCGGTGGCGTTTTCCGCGCCCACGCGCGCAATGAAATAACGCAGCGCCTGACGCCCGGCCGCCAAGGGTGGGACCGGCTTCCAGCCGGTCTCTGGTTGAAGTGCCGGGGCTGGCGGCGTGATGGTTTCTTTTTGGGCTGACAGGCTGGAAGCCTGTCCCACCTTGACTGATTTGCCGCCACCGAGTCGGTATTCGGACGGTTTGAGTCCGGCCTTGCCTGGGTTCTCGCGGATATAAGTTGCGTATTTTTCGAGTTGAACCTCATTGCGCACGAGACAATCGAATGATTCATCGAGCCAGACGGTTCCCTGTAGCTCCAGCGCCTCGTTTATTTTGTTCGAAGTGAAGGATTTCCAGGAGTGAAGTATCTCCGAAAGAGTGTGCCCGGCGATTGGCCGCACTAGAACGTGGACATGGTTGGGCATCACTACATACGTTCCGAGGAGATAGCGTTCGCCGTCAAAGAAACGAATTGCCTCTTCGACCAACTTGGAAACTTTCGGGTCACGCAACCAACATTTTCCATACCCCGCGTCCAACCATTCCTGAAGCCGGTCGGTGAATAATCGATGATACTCTTCCTGATCTGCGGGCGCGTGCGGTTCTGGATGCTCCAACAGCCACTGCTCCTTTTGGAACAACCTCTGTTTCAGTTTTTCTTGCGGCATCGAGTCGGCCAATCGAAACGTGACAAAATAAGTCACTCCGGCTTGCCGCCAGTGCGGAAGTTGCCGACCGTAAATCGCGAGCGGTGCCTCGGGGTCGAACGGTGTAAAAGGTGGGACAGGCTTCCAGCCTGTCTCTTGCGGAAGTGCCGGGGTTGGCGACGCAATCTTACCTTTGGGGGCTGACCGGCTGGAAGCCGGTCCCACCTTCGTCCCGAGCGTGGCGCTCGTCATGATGACGCTGGTGTCGCTTTCGAACAAACGCCGGCGCAAGTACGCCGCCACATCGACCGGGGCGGCATTGAGCGCCACGGTGCGCTGGGTCTTGCCCGCGCGCTCCACCCAATAGACATAATCTGCCGACTCCTGGCTGAGAAACAGGGCCACTTCCTCGCGCAGTTCTGCCAGGCGACGATTGCATTCCACCAGCTCCTGGCCCGTGTCCTTGTCTTCGCTGGCTTTGATGAGTTCACTCACCGCCTCGCGCACCCGCTGAATCGGCAGGGTCACATTGTCCGCCACCAGATCCGCCTGCCGGATCCGGAGTTCCGTCCACGACCGGGACCGCGCCGAATTGAAGCCACGCCGACGGGAATCGGCCTCGTCCCCGGTGTCACGCTGCTGGCTCAGGGCCTCGCACGCCTCCTCGACCTTCGCAAAAAAGTCATCGGCCTGCTTGATTAAATCCGCCACCAGCGTCACCGCCCGGCCCTGGCGCAGGGTGGCAAGCAGGCCTTTTTCCGTGCGCGGATTCCAAAGCCGGTTCAAGGCGTAACGCACCTGCCCGCTGGAAACGCTCAGGCCAATGTGCTTCGACGCCACGCTTTCCACGGTATGCGCCTCGTCGAAGATGACGAAATCATTCTTGAATAAAATGCCGCCCGCCTGCTCCTCTTCCACGCCGCCCAGCAGTGTGAAAAACAAGGTGTGATTCAGCACCAGCACATCGGCGGCGAGAATGCGCTGGCGCGCGCGCTGGAAAAAACAAATGCCGTTTTCCCGGCCAAAATCGGATTGAAAGCCGCAGATCTTGGGCGAGCACAAGCCCCGCTCCGAGCAGACGTGCGACCAGACCTTCAGATCCGGCTCGATTTCGAAATCGCTCAGGCTGCCGTCCTTGGTGGTCTGCGCCCACTCCCGAATGCGCTTCAGCTCCTCCATTTCCGGCGATGTGAACAAGCTTGTCGCCGATTGCATTGCTTTGTGCAAGCGGCGCGAGCAGAGGTAATTTCCGCGGCCCTTGAGCATCGTGAAGCTGAACTTAACCGGCACCGGCAGCCGGCCCAGCACCTGCTCGAGCATGGGCAGATCCTTTTCCGTGAGCTGCTCCTGGAGGTTGATGGTGTGTGTGCAAATGACGGCCTTCTTTTGCCGGGTGGTCGCAAACAAAATTGCCGGCACGAGGTAGGCCAGCGACTTGCCCACCCCGGTGCCCGCCTCGACGGCCAGGTGGCTGCCGTCGTGCAGCGCCTGAGCCACGGCCACCGCCATCTCTTGTTGCTGCGGGCGGTACTCGAAGTTCTTCGCCTGGGAGAGCAGGCCGGTGGGCGAGAAAATTTCTTCGACCTGCTTTACCAAATCGAGGCCGGCACCGGCGGGCTGGATGTCGTTAGCGGAAATCATTTCCGTTAAGGATCCCTCAGTCGGAGCGCCACTTCCTCCAGGACCGACTTGTGCTTCACAATCATGTTCGCGGGCAGATCGCCGCGCCAGACCGTGCCCGGGTAGAGGACCGAGTGCCGGCCGATGATGCTGCCGGGGTTGAGGACGGCGTTGCACCCGATATCCACGCCGTCACCCAGCAGCGCGCCGAACTTGCGCAGGCCGGTGTCCACGGGCACGCCGTCGATGCGCACTGTGATGTTGCCCTTGAACGTCTTGAAGTTCGACAGGATCACGCCCGCGCCCAGGTGCACTTTGCTGCCGAGAATGGAATCACCCACGTAATTGAAATGAGGCACCTGGCAACCATTGAACAGCAGGGAGTTTTTCAGCTCGCACGCATTGCCCACCACGCAATGGTCGCCCACGATCACATCCTCGCGGATATAGGCGTTGTGCCGGATCTGGCAGTGGCGACCGATGATCGCCGGGCCTTTGATCATCGCGCCGTCTTCCACCACCGTGCCTTCGCCGAGGAAGACCTGGTCGCCGATGAAGGCGTGGCCTTCGCAGCGGTGGTGCCGCGCGGGGCGCAGGTGGGCCTGGAGGTATTCCTTGAGGCGCCGCAACGCTTCCCAGGCCGGTTCGCCGCCATCGAAAATGGCGGCATGTTCGGTCTGGCTCAGGTCGAACAAATCCGTTGGTTTGAACATGAATAGAAGCTAGGCGAAAGTGGCGTGGCAAAAAAGGAGAACTTTTTCGCCAAAAGGGGCATTGCCAGCGGCCGGGCCCTGTCGTCATATTAGCGAATAAATTTATGAATCTGACACGCACAGCTTACGGGATTTGGAGCGGGGGACGTTTTATGCACTTTGGCGAACCGCTGCCCGAGGAGCGCTTCCTCCAGGTCATTCAACACGCCTACCAGCGGGGGATTCGCACGTTCATGACGGCGGATGTCTACGGCACCGGAGCGGCGGATGAAATGCTCGGGCGCGCCCTGGCGGGTCTTCCCCGCGATTCGTATTGCCTGGTCGGGGCGGTGGGCCATGACTTTTATTCGGGCAAACGGGATGGCGCAAAAGGCTTTCCGCGCTTCACGAATTCGGTGCTGCGTCAACCCGGCGACTACGCCGACTACCTGCGCATGGCGACCGAGAAATCGCTCGCGCGCTGCCGGGTGGATAAATTCGACCTCGTCTTCCTGCACAATCCGGATTCGATTGGCTACACGAGCGACGCCGTGTGGAAGGGGATGGACAAGCTCCGCGAAGCCAAACTGACCGACCGTCTCGGGCTGGCCCCCGGGCCGGCGAATGGTTTCGCACTCGACATCACCCTGTGCTTCGAGCGCTTCGGCCCCCTGCTGGATTGGGCGATGATCATTTTGAATCCGCTGGAGCCGTGGCCGGGCCATCTGTGTTTGCCGGCAGCGGTGCAAAATAATGTGAAAGTGATCACGCGCGTGGTGGATTACGGCGGGGTTTTTCATGATGACGTGAAACCCGGGCACAAGTTTGGAACCTCGGATCACCGCGCGTTTCGTCCGGCGGGCTGGGTTGAGGCCGGCCACGCCAAGCTGGAAAAAATGCGGTCCATCGCCGCGAAGCATAATGTCACCATGCTCCAACTCGCCTGCGCCTGGAATCTTTCCCAGCCCGCGGTCAAGAGTGTCATCCCAACCCTGATCCAGGAAGCCGATCCGAAGGGCAAACCGATCGAGCTGAAAGTGGACGAGCTGGCGGCGCTGCCAGACCTCCAGTTGAGCGCGGACGAATGCGCGTTCATTGCCGAGGTTGGCAACAACAAAGGCTGCATGGAGCTGAAGGGCGGCAACCGCGCACATCTCGGTGAACCGGTCGCGGATCGCTGGGGCATTACGTCGGAGCTTGAAGCGGTCGGCCAACGCTGGGGGATTGATCCCGATGCCGACCTCGCCTGCACCCACAAGACGGGTTAAGTCAAAGTGGACTTGCGCTGGCGTCGGGGCGGTGTAGTGTGCGCGCAATTCATGAACGTCACGCCTCTGCTGGCCGCCGCGCTCCTCGCCGGTTGCTCCACGGCCTCCCACCCGGTTTCCACGGCGGGAAGAGTTGTCAAGGGGACGGCGGCCTTGACCGGCAAGACGGCCGCGACGGCGACGGCGGTCCAGGTGGTGGCGACGGGAGCGACTGCCGCTGGCAAGGTCGCCCGGGTGACGGCCGCCGGCGCGGTTAAGGTGGCCCAGGCACCGTTCGTGGTTTTTAAGGACCAACAGTCTGGTCGGACGAAACAAATTCCCTGGAATAAGGGCCTGACCCTCGCGAGCGCTGGCCAGTTGGCGGGGATGTCGCCGCCGCTGGTCGGGCTGCAGGTTGTGCGCGGTAAGGAAATTCTGCCGGGCAATCCTGGACTGTCACTCCAACCTGGTGACGTGGTGCGTTGGTTCGACCGGGCCCGGAGCGCGGGGCCGTTCTGAACCGCGTCCCGTTGGCTGAGTATTGTTCACCCGCCCACCCAACTCCGCACCCACTTATGAAAGACGCTTATATCGCCGCCAAAGAACGCTGGGCGCGTAAAATGGCCGGGCTGGAGAAGCCCGCCGTGCGTTCGGTGAACCGCCTGCCCCCCGGGCAACGGCAGGTGCATAATTTCCCGGTGCTCGATCTGGGCCTCCAACCGGAAATACCGCGCGAAAAATGGGAGCTGAAAATTCACGGGCACGTCGAGCATCCCGTCACGCTGAATTGGGAGCAGTTCCTGGCCTTGCCGCAGTTCCGGGATGTGAGCGACTTTCATTGCGTCACCACCTGGAGCCAATTTGATATGGAGTTCGAGGGGGTGGCCTTTTTTACGATTGCCGATCTGGTGCAACCCAAGGCCGCTGCCACGCACGTGTTCTTCAAGAGTCACGATGGGTACTCGACGAACAATCCGCTCGACGTCTGCCTGGACGACGATGTGCTCATCGCGCACCAGTGGAATGGCCAGCCCTTGACGAAGGAGCACGGCGGCCCGGCCCGGGTCATTCTCCCGAAACGCTATGCCTGGAAAGGGGCGAAATTCATCCGTGAAATAGTTTTTCTCGACCGCGACATCCTGGGTTTCTGGGAGGTGCGCGGTTACTCGAACACGGCCGATCCGTGGACGGAGGATCGGTTTTCCTAGCCGAACCTCCCGATTTTAGCCTAGTCTCCAGAAGGAATCGTCCAATGAATGTTTTGAATTTGCGATCAATGAACTATCGGACGGCGCGTTTCCATGCGTCCCGGGTGCGGGTGGCGCTGGCCGTGATGCTGTTCACGGGGGTGGCCGGGTGGGGCGGGGGAACCGTTCGGGCTGCCCCGGCCGCCGAGCCCACCGCCACCGAGATCATCAACCGCGCCGTGGAACGATCCAAATCCGCTGAGCACCAGGAAAAGGGCAAACGCTTTACCTATTCTCGAATTTCGTTGGTGGAGGACGTCAACGATCAGGGGAAAGTCGAGGAACGGAAGGAGAAATCCTATTTGATGGTGCCCGTGTCCGGGACATTTTATCAGCGCCTGATTCAGGCCAATGGCAAACCGCTTTCGGAAAAAGAACGCCAGCAAGAGGCGGAAAAGGAACGCAAATTCCGCGAACGCCTCGCCCAGAGTCAGCCGGCTAAAACGGACGACCGACAGCGGATCATTCTGGGCCGGGAGCTGGTCAGCCGCTTCCAGTTCGCCCTGGTCGGCCGGGAAATCGTGGCCGGCCGCCCGGCCTACGTGCTGTCGTTCGCCGCCAAGCCCGGTGCCGTTGAAAAAAAGATTGATGACCGCTTGCTGAACCGGCTGGCGGGCAAGCTGTGGATCGACGAGCAGGAATTTGAAATGGCCAAGATCGAGTTTCATCTCACCGAGAAAGTGTCCATCGGCTGGGGGGGCGTGCTCGCCTCACTCCAGAAATTTGCCTTCACCCTCACGCGCATCCGCCTGGCGGACGGCGTCTGGTTCAACCAACTCTTCAGCGGTGACATTGAAGGCCGGAAACTATTTGGTTCCCTGCGCCTCAAGATTCAAGATCGCGCCAGCGACTTCAAAGAGTTGTCCACCGAATGACAGGGTCGAGCGGCCGCCCGGTCCTGACATCCCTGCATACCACCGGTTTTCATTGGTATTTGGCGTAATTCAGCGCCCGGTGGATCACCCAAATGGCCTATGTGTTTTCCATTGCGCGGAAAAGTCCGCGTGATAGTCTGCTACCACAATGATTAAGGTCTACCATTTGATCGTCATCGTGATGGGCTTTGGACTACTGGGTTGTGAAAAAAAGGAGCCGGCATCCACGCCCCCGCCGGTAGTGAAGAAAAATAAATCGGCGGCGAACCCCGAAGCCGCCGCCGCCACCCCGGAAGCGACCCCGACTGCGGAGGGCACCCCCGCCAATTCTGAACCGCCGCCTCCGCCCCCGCAGGGCGCAGCGGAAATGGAGGCCATGAAAAAGGAAACGGCTGCGGAAGCATTGACGCGCGCGGTGCATGAGTATTACGCCCGTAACGGTGCCATGGCACCTCCCCTCACCGGATTGGAAACCTTGGTGAAGGCCGGAATCATCAAGAGCATTCCCGAAGCTCCGCCGGGAATGAAATTCGTGTACGACAAGAGCACCTTGTCCGTGCGTCAGGTTAAAAAATAATCCTTCCCAGAAACTCACCTTAAACTCGGATCACCTCAAACTCATTATGCAAAAACCATTGGTTCAGCTACGGCTGCGGTGCCGGCGTCTGCTCGGCTTCACACTGATCGAATTGCTCGTGGTCATCGCCATCATCGCCATTCTGGCGGCGATGTTACTGCCTGCTCTGGCCCGGGCGCGGCTGAAGGCCCAAGCCTCCACGTGCATGAATAATCTCAAGCAAATCGGCTTGGGTTACACCATGTACACGGATGACTGCCATGACAAGTTGCCGGCCGCGCTCATTGGTTATTCGGCTGGTGGTCGGACATGGGATGATCTAATCGACGGTTATATCGGTGGCTCCATGACACCCGGGCAGTTGGATGGTTATGGGTCCAAGCTGACCGGAAAATTCCCCAAGACCCTGAAATGCCCGGCCGATAAAGTGCTGGTGCAACAGGCGTGGGGC
>JAYTXL010000297.1:0-3237 GCA_043742955.1 Verrucomicrobiota bacterium
GGAACCGTCGCGACACAAACCCGATCCGCCCGGATCCCGACCAGCGAGCCGGCTTGACCCTCGAGTCGCCGCGCCCTATTCTCGCACTTACGTGCCGGCCGGGCACGGCTTTCCCACATGCAAACCCCCGTCCTTCCCGCGTGTCTGGAACCGCTGGTTGAATACTTGAACCGCCTGGAAAGTCGCGCGTCCATCGAGCGCCTGCGCGAGCTGCTGGAGGAAACCAAGGTCACGATCGAGGACGTCCGCGACTTCGTGGAATTTGGTTCGAATCAATATCGCCGCAATCTGGTCACGATGGGCCCGTGGTTCGAATTGCTGGTGATTTGCTGGCGCAGCGGACAGCGCAGCCCGATCCACAATCACGCCACTTCCACCTGCGGTCTCAAGATTCTGCAGGGCATTTGCAGCGAGACGTCTTTCGCCCGCTCGCCCTGTCAGCAGGTCGTCGCCAGGGAAACGCAGGAGCTGACCACCGGGCACATTTGCGCGACGCAGGATGACGACACGCATCAAGTCTCAAACCTGCAGCCACCGGGGCAAAATCTCGTGACCCTGCACATCTATTCGCCGCCTTTGCGCGCGATGAAGCAATTCTCCATCACCGGTGGCGAGCCCCAGGAATATCGGCCCATCGTGTTCGATTTCGTGGGCGGCGACGGCATCTGAACTGCCCCGAGTCGCGGAGTGTCATTCCAGCATCGGCTGGCCCGAACGCTCGGTCATCGAGTAGGCGGAGAAGAGGCTGATCAAACTGACGAGGAAGACGTAGCCGCAGAACAGCCATGGTTTTCCGTCCGCTTTGCCCAGGAGCCAGGCGGCGATGAGCGGGGTCAGGCCGCTGGCAAAAATCCCGGAGAACTGATACACGAACGAGACGCCGGTGTAGCGCACGCGGGTCGTGAACAATTCAGAGAACAACGCCGCCTCGGGCCCGTAGACCGCGGGATAGACGAGGCCAAACGGGATCAGGATGGCCACAAAGATCCAGAGGGGATCCTTCGTCGTGATCATGAGCCAAAAGGCGGGGAAGCAGAGCAGGCCGGAGAGGATGCAGCCCCACATGAAAACCTTTCGCCGGCCAACCCGATCCGAAAGGCGGCCAAAGAACGGAATCATGAAAATCATGATGAACGCGGTGGCCGTCACGATGAGCAATGCCTTGGTCCGCGGCAGTCCGATCGCCGCCGAGGTCAGGAAGGCGATGCTGAAAACCCCGTAGAGGTTGAAGCCGACGCCCTCGATCCAGCGGGCGCCCATCCCCTGGAAAACTTGCTTGGGATGCGTGCGAAAGAGTTCCACAAACGGCACGGCCGCGTGGGTGCGGGATTCCTGCACGCGGCGGAACGCCGGCGTTTCATAGATCTTCGAGCGAATGTAAATGCCGACCAGCACGAGCACCGCGCTCACCAGGAAGGCCACGCGCCAGCCCCAGCGCAGAAAATCCTCCTCCGGCATGAGCGAAAGCAGTGCCACCACCCCGGTGCTCAAGGCGAGACCGGCCGGAACGCCCACCTGGGGCCAACTTCCGTAGAACCCACGCTGCTTGTCCGGGGCATACTCCACCGCCATCAGCACCGCCCCACCCCATTCCCCGCCGATCCCGATGCCCTGCATGACCCGCAGGAACACGAGCAGGATCGGAGCGGCAATGCCGATGGAGGCATAGGACGGAATCAGGCCGATGGCGAAGGTCGCCACGCCCATGATGATCAGCGTCAGCACCAGGATCGTCTTCCGACCAAGCTTGTCGCCGAAGTGACCAAAGATCACGCCCCCCAGCGGACGCGCGATAAAGCCGACCGCAAAGGTGGCAAAAGCGAGCAGGGTGCCGACCGCCGGATCGGCCTTGGGAAAGAAGACCTTGTTGAAGACCAGCCCGGCGACGACGCCGTAAAGGAAGAAATCGTACCACTCGATGATGCAGCCGATGGCGCTGGCCAGCGCCACGCGCTGGATTGAAGAAGTCTGTTCATCGGCCACCGTGCCGGGAATAACCGCTTGCGGGGGAGTGCTCATGGGGAGGGAACGGGACGGGATTCACCAACGCGACCGGTCGCGACCAAGGCGCGCCCCGGGGGGACGGAACAACGGCTGGCACGGGGTTTTCTGAAAACAGTCCGAAAGTGTCAATCAAATTAATGAAATATTTTGTTCCATTTTCTCATCGTTTTCGCAAACCTTCCGACAGCGCCTTCCCCTCCCACCCCCGCGCGCTCCCCGAAGGCATGTCCGTTTCCCCGCCCGCTTCCGCGTCGGAATTCGATTTCATCATCGTCGGCGCGGGCTCGAGCGGCTGCGTGCTGGCCAACCGCCTGAGCGCTTCGGGCCGGCACCGGGTGCTGTTGCTCGAGGCGGGGCCGCGCGACGACTACAAATGGATCCACATTCCAATGGGCTACAGCCGGACGATGTTTCACCCGGAGATCAACTGGGGTTTTCACACCGAACCGGATCCTGGAATTGCGGGGCGCAAAAATTACTGGCCGCGCGGCAAGGTGCTGGGCGGGTGCAGCGCGATCAACGGGCTGCTTTGGGTGCGCGGGCAAAGCGACGATTTCCGCGTTTGGGAATCGCTCGGCAACAAAGGCTGGGGCTGGGACGACGTGCTGCCGCATTTCAAGGCGACGGAATCCTACGCCGGTGGCGATGGGAGAATTCGGGGGCGGAGCGGCGAGACCGGTGTCGAGGATGGCGAGCGGCATGAACTCGTGGACGCGTTCATCGCGGGCGCGGAGCAGAGCGGCATTCCCCGCGCGGTCGACTACAACGGCGCGGTCCAGGAAGGCGCGGCGTATTTCCAAATCAACAAACGTCGCGGCATTCGCAGCAGCACGTCGATCGCGTTTCTTCGACCCGCCGAGGCCCGCGCCAATCTGGTCATTGCCACCGGCGCGCACGCCACGCGGATTGGGATCGTAAACGGACGCGCCACTTCGTTGGAATACATGCAGGCCGGCGTCAAGCAAACGGCGCGGGCGCGACATGAAATCATCCTGTCGGCCGGCGCACTGCAGTCGCCCCAGTTGCTGCAGCTTTCCGGTCTCGGTCCGGCCGCCCTGCTGCAACGGCATGGGATCGACGTCTTGAAGGACCTGCCGGGTGTCGGCGAGAACATGCAGGATCACCTGCAAATCCGATTACTCTTCAAGTGCTCGCGACCCGTCACCAACAACGATGTGGTGAACTCCTGGTCGAAGCGTCTGAGCGTCCGCTGGCAATACTTCATTCGTCGCG
>JAYTXL010000298.1:0-7450 GCA_043742955.1 Verrucomicrobiota bacterium
CGCGAGCTATAAGGCTCGCAGCTCGCCCCCCTGCTTGTTCTAGCTTGCTTCCGAGCTCAAAAAGCCGAAAATTCACCCACACGACACCGAGAAGATCCTTGATTGTAGAACGCGGACAAGGACGACCGCAGATGGCTGCCGATCCCTTGCTCGTAAACCGCCTCATAGGTAGTGATCGTTTCGGGCACCAGATTCTTGCTGAACGGATTGCTCAGTTCGATGAACGTGGGCGCGCGAAAAGCCGTCCCGTAAATCGCCTTAAACACCGATGATTCAACCGGATTGTAGATGAGCGCCAGACGCGGATTGGCGGCAGGGTCGGAATTCCCGTACTGGTCGTAACGCGCGCCTGCACTTAGATGCAACGGGGTCAAAAGCGCAAAATCTCCCTGGAGGTAAATCCCGTAACTCTGCGAACTTCGACTCGACTTGGTCGAGCCCGTGCCATCCATGAAGAACGAGCGCCGTTCCTGGCGGAAGTCGTTGCGGTACTCCCCGCCCAGGCTGACACTATGCCGGTCGAAAAGCTGCTTCTTCAATTGCAATTCCATGCCCCACCATTCGCCAGTGCCCACGTCGACAAACAACGGCAGAGAATTCGTCGTTGGCGGATCTTTTGGGTTTACCGGGGACAGGACTACAAAGCTCGGGTACCGCGAGGTGATCTCGCTGCGGTCGTAATAAACTTGGGCGGTGACATCCACGACATCCGTGAACTCGTGCTCATACTTCAAAGTCACGTAACCCCGGTCATCAAGCGTCGAAAGTCGCGGATCGTTGAAGACCGTGCTGGCAAACTGCGCGGTCGGATTGACCTTGTCACGGGTGACAAACCCGCCTTGCAACGTGAAATCTTTGTAGGTGAGATTTCCGAAAATGCTTTTGAAGCCATCGTGATCCATGCCTTGGGCGACCCCGTTGTTGTTCGCTGGCGAGTTGAATTCCTTGTAGAAAAGGCGATCGCGGCCACCGCTGTCGTAGAATGAGCCGGAAAGCATGATCCCCAGGCCGTTTTTAAACTTGTTGCCGTAAGTCACCCGCCCGTTGTAGGTGTCGTAGCTGGCCGCGGCTCCAGAAATTTCCGCACCGAGCAAATCACTTCCTTTTCTAGTAATAACGTTTATGACCCCAAAAAAGGCATTGTTGCCGTACAGAACCGAACCTGCGCCGCGAATGATTTCAACATGGTCAATCAAATCCACATCGAGAATGAAATCCGTCCCAATCGATGCTCCATCATAGAGGTTGTTGTTAATCCGATGACCGTCAACCAGGATTAGGACGTTGCTGTTTGGATAAAGTCGCCGGTTGAATCCCCGGACTCCCAGAAAAGAATAATTTCGGTCGGAGGTCACCTGCAACCCCTGCACGCTTTGCAGAATGTCTGCCAGCGTGCGATAGCCGTATTTCTTCACCTCGTCGGATGAGATGATGGTGACGGAGGAAGGGGCTTCTGTCACTTTTTGCTTTTGCTTGGAAGCTCCATAGACCGTCGGTATCTCCATTTTTAGCAAGTCATCCAAGTTCGTATCGGGGGAATCGGGCGCCTTTTTAATAGCCGGATCTGGCTCAGCCGCAGGCAAACGGACAGCGCACGAGAGGAGTGCCAAAATGAACAGAACGACTGCGGCAAATGAAAATGCTCGTGAGTGACGAAAGGATTTGCAAGTGCGTGCCTGGAGGAAGGATGGAAAGAGCCTGAACAGCATGTCCGCCTTGGAATGTGGCACCATTCAGAGAGTTAAGCGGCAGGCTATTGCATGGTCAAGGAAAGTTCTTGCCCAAGTCGAGGACGGATCGAAGGACGGCTGCGGGGAAAGGGCTTTTGAACGCGGATTCATCCACCAAAGCGCCAGAGGACCGGCGCACTCCAAAACCTTGCGGAGCACGAACGGTTCATGGAAAGGCATTACCCTCATCTTCTTGCTTGTCAGCGGAACGGTCTGGGTAGTCGACGCGGTGATCGAATGGAACAATGCGCTGCTTGATGCCATTTGTGATGAGAACACCGCCGCACCCCTGGCCGCACGCAACCTGGAGATTCTGCATGTCACGATCTTCGATGCCATAAACCCAACTCGTGGCAGAACAACATCGCCACATCACCCGCCGCATCCGGGTGTCTGTGATCGGTTGAATGGGTAAATTGGGCAACAGCGAGGTTGAGGTTTAGGTGAGCGCGAAACTTGGGCTCAAACAGAAAGTGGAGCGCGAATAAACGGTTGCAAAAGCCCGCCATGGCGCGGCCCTTACTTGCGGGCGGGGGCGTTGGTGGGCAGGGGCAGTAATTCGCCGGGGGCTTTTTGCGGGGATTGGTACCGCCCGGGACCCAGATTTGCGAGCGGGTCGGCGGTTTTGTGGTTGCGCCAGGCGCGATAACCAAATCCGGCGGCGAGCAAAATGACCGCCAGGGCGGCCACCGGCAGCACGATGCGCCAGTCCAGCTTGGACAACTGATACATGAGGTGGTCCAGCGGCCCGCGCGGTGGGCCGCTGAGGCTCGGCGGCTGGGAGAACTTCGTGTTTCCCGCCAGCTCCTTTTCGAGCTCGGCCATGATCTGCGCGGAGTCCAGCTTCAGCAGGGCGGCGTAGGTGCGGATGAAACCGCGGATATAAACCGGTGCGGGAAACACTTCGTAATTACCCTCTTCCAGGGCGCGCACATGCTCGGTCCTGATTTTGGTGATGTCGGCCACCTGGTAAACGGTGAGGTTTTGGGCCTCCCGCGCAATGCGAAGTTGTTCGGCAACGGCTGACATTTAAAGATTGGTATAACGGTTGGGCCGCCCGCTTGGCAACGATGGAAAAAGCCCGCCCGCCCGCGCGTTACGATTGGCTCACGGCCTCCGGTCAGGCGCCGGCGCCGGTCTTGAGCAGGGCGACTGCAAAATCGCGGTTCATCTTGGCGATGAAATTGAGGCTGATTTCCTTCGGACAGACCGCTTCGCAGGAACCCGTCACGGTGCAGGAACCAAACCCTTCGTGGTCCATCTGCGTCACCATCGCCAGCACGCGGCGATCCTTCTCGGGCTGGCCTTGCGGAAGCAGATTGAGCTGGGACACTTTCGCTGAAACAAAAAGCATCGCGCTGGCATTCTTGCAGGCCGCCACACAGGCGCCGCAACCAATGCACTGCGCCGCATCCATCGCCAGATCGGCGATTTCCTTGGACACCGGAATGGCGTTGGCATCCGGGGCCCCGCCGGTGCGCACGGAAACAAAACCGCCGGCCTGCATGATCCGGTCAAACGATTTGCGATTCACCACGAGGTCCTTCACGAGCGGGAAGGCTTGCGCACGGAACGGCTCGATCACAATCTCGTCGCCGTTCTGAAAGTTGCGCATGTAGGTCTGGCAGGTGGCCACGCCCCGATGGGGGCCATGCGGCTTGCCATCAATAACCAGCGAGCAGGTTCCACAAATGCCCTCGCGACAGTCGTGATCAAACGCAATCGGCTCCTCCCCTTTCGCCGCCAACTCCTCATTGACCACGTCCAGCATCTCGAGGAACGACATGTTCGGATTAAGCGCGGGTGTTTCGTACGTCTGAAAACCGCCGGCGCTCGCCGGGTTTTTTTGCCGCCAAACTTTAATCTTAACTTTCATGGTCGTGGCTCCGGGCGTGCGCCCCTGGACTTACTTATAGCTCCGCGTGGACATCTTGATGTCTTCGTACACCAGCGGCTCGATGTTCCGGATTGGTTTCTGATCCGGCCCGGCGTATTCCCAGGCCGCCGCGTGGGCGAAGTTTGCGTCGTCGCGCAGGCATTCGCCCTCTTCCTGGAATTCCTCGCGAAAATGGCCACCGCAGGACTCGCGCCGCTCCAGCGCGTCCAGGCACATCAATTCGCCCAACTCCAGAAAATCGGCGACCCGGCCGGCGCGTTCCAGCGATTGGTTTAACTCGCCCGCCTCGCCCGGCACATTGACGTTCTTCCAAAACTCCTCGCGCAACTCGGGCAGCAGTTGCAGCGCCTTCTTCAGTCCGGCTTCCGTGCGCGCCATGCCGCAATGATCCCACAGGATCCGGCCCAGCTCCTTGTGAAACGAGTCCACCGTGCGTTTGCCCTTGGTGTTCAGAAACCGTTTCGTGAGCCCGTGGACGTTGGCTTCGGCATCGTTGAACGCGGCGTGGTCGGTCTTCGGGCGCTGCTCCGGTTTCTGGCCGGCCAGATAGCCGGAGATGGTCGCCGGCAGCACGAAGTACCCATCCGCCAAGCCCTGCATCAGCGCGCTCGCGCCCAACCGGTTCGCCCCGTGGTCCGAGAAGTTCGCCTCGCCCAGCACGAAGAGGCCGGGCAGGTTGCTCATCAAATTGTAGTCCACCCACAAGCCGCCCATCGTGTAATGCACCGCCGGATAAATCCGCATCGGCGTTTGATAGGCGTTCTCGTTGGTGATCTCGTGGTAGATGGCGAAAAGATTGCCATAACGCTCGCGAATCTTTGGTTCACCCAACCGCTGGATCGCTGCGGAAAAATCCAGGTAAACCCCGAGGCCGGTGTCCCCGACGCCCCGGCCCTCGTCACAGACTTGTTTGGCCGCCCGGCTGGCAATGTCGCGCGGGGCGAGGTTGCCAAAGCTCGGATACTTGCGCTCCAGATAATAATCCCGTTCCGCCTCGGGAATTTCCTGCGGCGGGCGTTGGTCGCCTTTGGTCTTCGAAACCCAGATGCGCCCGTCGTTGCGGAGCGATTCGGACATCAACGTGAGTTTGGACTGGTAGTCGCCGCTGACGGGAATGCAGGTCGGATGGATCTGGGTGTAACAGAGATTCGCAATGCAGGCGCCCCGTTTGTAGGCGCGCCAGATGGCCGTGGCGTTCGAGCCGCGCGCGTAGGTCGAGAGATTGAAAACATTGCCGTAACCGCCGGTGGCCAGCACCACGGCGTCGGCGGCATGCCGGGTGATTTCCCCGGTGAGGAGATTCCGGACAATGATGCCTTTGGCCTGGCCGTCAATCACGACGAGATCCAGCATCTCGGAGTGTGTGTGGGACGCCACGGTGCCGAGGCCGATCTGCCGCGACAGCGCCGAGTAGGCGCCCAGCAATAGCTGCTGACCGGTCTGGCCGCGCGCATAAAAAGTCCGGCTGACCTGCGCCCCGCCAAAAGAGCGGTTGTCAAGCAGCCCGCCATATTCCCGGGCGAACGGCACTCCCTGGGCCACGCACTGGTCGATAATGTTGGCGGAAACTTGCGCGAGCCGGTAAACATTCGCTTCCCGCGCGCGGAAATCGCCGCCTTTGATGGTGTCGTAGAAAAGCCGGTACACCGAGTCGCCGTCGTTCTGATAATTCTTCGCCGCGTTGATGCCGCCTTGCGCGGCGATGGAATGGGCGCGGCGCGGCGAGTCATGGAACACGAAGTTCTCCACCTGATAGCCCAGCTCGGCAAGCGTGGCGGAAGCGGAGGCACCCGCCAGGCCGGCTCCGACGACGATCACCTTGTATTTGCGCTTGTTAGCCGGGTTGACCAGCTTGGTCTCAAACTTGTATTTGTCCCACTTTTGGGCGAGGGGACCGGACGGGATATTGGATTTCAGCGTGGCCATGTTACTTCGTGACCTCCTTTATCACCGCGCGGACGGGGGCGGCTTTTTTCACTTCATTGAGGTGGCCCTGGCCAAGCCCGAGCATGACTGCCACCGGGATGCTGGCGTAGCCGACAAAGATGGCGATCGCCGCGACTTTCGCGAACCGGTTCAGGCTGGCTCCGTAGGCCGCATTTTTCCAGCCCAACGACTGGAACATCGCGCCGACCCCATGGCTCAAATGCAGACAGAGCAACCCCATCGCCACCAAGTAAAATCCCGCGACGAGCGGTTGACTGAACCCGTAAATCATCATCGCGTACACATCGTGGTACCCTGTCTTCGGGTCGGTGAGCGTCGCAAAATCCACTCCGGTAAAATTAATGGCCTGCACCTGGACGGTGTAGTGCAGCAGGTGAAAGGCAATGAAGGCCCCGACGATCAACCCGCTCAGCAGCATCGTCCGGGAAGCGAGGCTGGCGGTATTGGGCTTTGGATCCGCATACGGCACAGGCCGGGCGGCCTTGTTCTCCGCCGAGAGTTGAATCGCCGCCCACACATGCAACCCGACCGCCAGCAGCAAACCAATGCGCGCCGGCCAGATGATTTCCAAATTGGATTGCAGAAAATGTCCGTAGGCGTTGATCGCCTCCGGGGCGAGAAAGATTTGCAGGTTGCCCACCAAATGCCCGATCACAAAGAGGAAGAGCGCGCCGCCCGTCACCGCCATGATCAGCTTTTTTCCGACCGAGGAACGAAACAATCCGGTGCACAGGTTCATGGGAAATCAAAAGCTGCGGGAACCAGAACGGCCAGCCGGTCCGGAAAAAAGTCCGCGGCGGGCGGATCGGTCGGTGCCCGCAGTCACTGCGGCGGGCGACCCGGTGCTGTCGTCATGAATAGCCATTACGCTCCCAATTAAATAACCGGCGTGGCCAAACGTCAATGTGGCGGGAAAAGTATAAGGGGTGCTTGCTGGTCAGTAACGACGCCTTATTCCCTGATTTGGCGGCGGAACAACTCAGTTCCGGTGCGTGACGGTGCCCCCCGGCTTCAACCGAAATGGTAGATCCGCCGCGACAGGCTATGCCGCAATAGAAAACAGGCCAGGAGCGCAAAGGCCATTTGGCTGAGGCAAATCGTGAAGACGTGGGTGGTCGGCTGCGCCATTTCGGCCCAGGTCAATGGCCCCCCGAACAGAGAGGAGGCCAGCATGTCACCCAGCGAAATACCAAAAGCCAGTGGCAAAAACGCGCCCATGATCCACGTGAACAGCCAGGCCGTCCACAGGCGTTTGGATCGCAAAGACCAATAAAGCCCCACGAATGGCAGCGTAACAAAACCCATGATGATAACCAGGGCAGATGAAACACTGTTTGCGCTGCTTGGATTGTTGTAACGATGATACCCACTGAAACCGACCCACCACAGTAGGGAGGCCAGGGCGATCACCGCAGCGGAGGGGAGAAACTGCCGCCACAGCCCTTCGACCCGGCCCAAGATAATTTTACGCAAGGGCAGCGGCGAGACGAGCAGCAACTCGAGCACACCGTTTTCCTTTTCCTCCATGAAACTGCCCGCAGCAACAAACGTCAGTCCCAGCATCAAGGCAATCACCAGGTACGATTGCACGGCCAAGAGCGTGTCCAGGCCGCCTTGCGCCGACCAAACTCCGGGCGGCACGCATTCCACTAGGACGAAGCCGAGGCACCAGCCCCACTTCGTGAGGCGCGCGCTCCAGGTGCTTTGGTGCAGCCAGGCAATCGGGCTGCGTTCGAGCGCGCGGTGGGTGTCGCGCCGCAGCTGGTCGCGCCAGATCACCGGCACCGTGAACGTCCGGAGCAACCAAAGTTTGCGCGCGGACGTCGGCCGGTCCTGCCAGGTTTGCCTCACCTGACGCGCCGTGAGCCAGATTACC
>JAYTXL010000299.1:0-3205 GCA_043742955.1 Verrucomicrobiota bacterium
GGCCCGCGGATTGTAGACTTACGAACCCCGCCAGGGCCGGAAGGCAGCAACGGCAGTTTGCTCTGCGACTGCCGCGGTCACCCTGGCATTTCTTTTTAAATATGAATTATGAGGGATGAAGGATGAGGTGCGAAGGTCTTGGATCGCCCACGGCCTTCATTCATGCCTCATCATTCATACCTCAACCTTGCTCCTTCCGTGTCTTATCAGGTCATAGCCAGAAAATATCGTCCGCAGCGGTTTGCGGATGTCGTCGGGCAGGAGCACGTCACACAGACGCTCGCCAACGCCATCAAGCAAAGCCGCATTGCGCATGCCTACCTGTTCTGCGGTCCGCGCGGCACGGGCAAGACCACCACCGCGCGCATCTTCGCCATGGCACTCAATTGCACAGGCGGGCCAAAGGCGGACTTCGAGGACGCGGATCCGCGCTGCCTCGAAATCGCCGAGGGTCGTTCGCTCGACGTGATCGAGATCGACGGCGCGAGCAACAACGGTGTCGAGCAGGTGCGCGAGTTGCGCGAGACTTGCAAGTTCGCACCGGCTTCGTCGAAGTTTAAGATCTACATCATCGACGAGGTGCACATGCTCTCGACGGCGGCGTTCAATGCGCTGCTAAAAACCCTGGAGGAGCCGCCGGCGCATGTGAAGTTCATGTTCGCCACCACCGATCCGGAAAAGGTGTTGCCCACGATTCTCTCGCGCTGCCAGCGGTTCGATCTCCGGCGCATTCCGGCAGCGCTGATCGTGTCGCATCTGGCGGGCATTGCGAAACAGGAGGGCGTGACCATTGACGACGCGGCGCTCCATGCCATTGCCCGGGGTGCCGATGGCGGCATGCGCGACGCCGAGTCCACGCTCGATCAGCTCATCAGCTTTTGCGGCCACAACATCGAGGAGCCGGATGTGCTGTCGATGTTCGGGCTCACGGCGCGGAGCCAGATCGTGGGTCTGGCCGGGTCGATCTTGACGGGCGAAATTGAGCCGGCGTTGCGCGAGTTGAACGGCCTCGCCAAGAACGGCAAGGATCTGGGCCGGCTGCTGGGGGATTTGTTGAACCACTTCCGCAATCTGCTTATTTACCAGGTCTCGCGCGGCGATCTGAAGCTGATCGAGGTGAGCGAAGCGGAGGCGGTAGCCCTTGCCGAGCAGGTGAAATCGGTGGATACCGGCGCCCTTACCCGCATCATGGAGGTGCTGTCCGAATGTGAGGGCAGCTTGCGTGACACGGCGTCGAAGAAGATTTTGATCGAAGTCGCGCTGCTCAGATCGATCCAGGCGCGCCAGGCGGTGCCGATCGACACGGTGTTGCGGCAGTTGCAGCAGCTCCGGAGTGAAGGAGGGGGCGGCGTCGCCCCGGCGGTGATCGCGAACCCGCGTCCCGCAGCGGCACCCGCGGCGGCTGCTCCGGCGATGAAATCAGTTTCCGGCAGCCACCCTGTTTCCGCCGCCGTGCCGCCGGTGGCGGCCGCCGAACCCGTTAAATCCGCCGCGCCTGCCACCGTGGCTGGCAACTCCGATTTGGCCCTCCTCTGGGCGCAACTTCTCGAAGCGGTGGGCCGCGCCAGCCCGTTCACGCGCAGCTATTTGTTGGAGGCGCATCCAGTGTCTTTCGAGAGGAATGTTTTAGTCATCGGCTTTGATCCGGAGTTTGCCGACCATCTGGGACTGGTGGACAACTCGAAGAACCACTCGTTGCTGCAAACGAAGCTGGCGGAATTTGGGCATCCGGGTGCGATGGTGAAATTCATCAAGGCCGAAGCCCCCAGCCGCCCGGCGCTGGCGCCCGCGGCCCCGCCGGTAAAAGCGCCGGTTGTCTTGGCTCCCGCCGCGGCGGCGGCTCCATTGGCTGCGGGTGGCCCGGCCCGGACTGCGCCGGCGGCGCCGCGCAAGACCGCGACGGTGCCGTTCAACCAGGACGATTTCAAGAACGACCCGCTGATCAAGAAGGCGCTGGAGATTTTCAAGGGCCAGATCGTGGACGTGCGGGCGTGACCCCCTCAACTCTCAACTCAAGAACTCTCAACCTACAGATTTATGTCTAGCATCGGAAAATTAATGAAGCAGGCGCAGCGGATGCAGCAGCAGATGGAAACCATCCAGGCGGAACTTGCGGCGCGCACCGTGGAGGCCACGAGCGGCGGCGGCGTGGTCAAGGTCACCGCCAAGTGCGACGGCACGCTGGGCGGGATCAAGATTGACCCGCAGGCCGTCAATGCGGCGGACACGGAACTGCTGCAGGACATGATTCTCACCGCCGCCAACAACGCCCTCGCGCAAGCCAAGGAAATTTCCACCCAGGAGATGGGCAAGGTGACGCAGGGTTTTAGTCTGCCGGGGATGATGTGAACGAGACCGAATTCGGAATCCAGTATTCAGAATTCAGAATGGGTTGTTGTCACCCTCGCTTCTTGATATGACACAGTTGCCGGAGCGGGTTGAGTTTTACCTCGCCGCGTGTGAACGCCTCTTAAAAAGTGGCTTTCGCGATGACGCCGAGGCTTTGTCACCGATTGACCGAGTAAGCAGTCCGCGTGCTTTTTGTTCGATGTTTATCCAGTTCTTCTGAATTCTGGATTCTGAATTCTCTCCTCATGTCTGCACTGCCTGAACCCATCCAACAGCTCATCGCCGCGCTGAACCAGCTGCCCGGCATCGGGCCGCGCTCGGCGGAGCGGCTGGCGTTGTACCTGGTGCAGACGGACGTCGGCGCGGTGAAGCACCTCGCCGAAGTGCTCGTCACGGCGCGCGAACGGATCCAGTTTTGTCAGACCTGCGGGGCATTGACCGAGCGACAGCCGTGCGCCATTTGCGATTTGCCGCGCCGTGACGCTTCGCTCGTCTGCGTGGTCGAGCGGGCCACGGACATTTTGAGCATTGAAAAATCGGGCACGTATCACGGCCGGTTTCATGTGCTCGGCGGAAAAATATCACCGCTCAATGGCGTCGAGCCCGAGGATTTACGCATCGCCGATCTCGAGGCGCGGCTTGGTCGCGAGCCGATCAAGGAAATCATCATTGCTTTGGGGACAGACGTGGAGGGCGATGCCACGGGATATTATCTCGCGAAGCGGTTGGCGACGAAGGGGGTAAAGGTCAGTCGGATTGCGCACGGATTGCCGGCGGGGAGCGGGCTTGAATTTGCGGATGAATTGACGTTGAGCCGGGCGTTGGAGGGGCGGACGGAGATGATTTAGAAATGCCT
>JAYTXL010000300.1:0-4705 GCA_043742955.1 Verrucomicrobiota bacterium
CGTCTTGACGCCCCGGATGCGAAATTCGCGCAACGCGCGGTCCATCCGCAGGAGCGCTTGCGGAAAGGTCCGGTCCGACGCGGTGATCTTGACCAGCAAAGAATCGTAGTACGGCGTGATGACACTTCCCGCGTCGCCCATGCCGCCGTCGAGCCGGATCCCCAGGCCGCCCGCCGAACGATAGGTCAGGATCTTGCCGTAGTCGGGGGTGAACTTGTTTTCCGGATCCTCGGTGGTCACGCGGCATTGGACGGCAAAGCCGTTGCGCTGAATTTTATCCTGCGGCGGCAGGTCCAGCGCGGGACCGAACAACGCGTGCCC
Source organism: Verrucomicrobiota bacterium (assembly GCA_043742955.1). Lineage (GTDB taxonomy): Bacteria > Verrucomicrobiota > Verrucomicrobiia > Limisphaerales > JAYTXL01 > JAYTXL01. The sequence continues at coordinate 322 of JAYTXL010000300.1, forward strand.
TTGCGCCACGAGAATCTGCGAGCGCACCAGGTCGATCCCGGTGATGACTTCCGTAACCGTGTGCTCCACCTGGATGCGCGGATTCATCTCGATGAAAAACCACTCGTGCCGGTCGAGATCATACAAAAACTCGATGGTGCCCGCGTTATCATAGCCAATTTCCCGGGCCATCCGCGCGGCGGCGGCGCACAGCTCCCCGCGCACTTTTTCGTCCAGCCCGATGCTGGGCGCGATTTCCACGACTTTCTGGTGCCGCCGCTGCACCGAGCAATCGCGCTCGTGCAGGTGCAGCACGTTGCCGTGCTGGTCGCCGAGGATCTGCACCTCAATGTGTTTGGCGCGCGGAATATATTTTTCCAGAAACACGGCGGGATTGCCAAAGGCGCGGCCCGCCTCTCCCTGCGCCTCATCCAGCAGGGCGGCGAGATCGCCGGCCCTGGTCACGACCCGCATCCCGCGCCCGCCGCCGCCGAAGGCCGCTTTGATGATGAGCGGATACCCGATCTCTTTGGCGATCTTCAACGCTTCGGCGCGGTCGGCCACCGGATCTTCCGTGCCGGGCAACGTGGAAATATTCAATTTCTGCGCCAAGGCGCGCGCCGCCACTTTATCCCCCATCAATTCCAGCAGTTCCGCGCGCGGTCCGACAAACGTGATACCGGCTGCCTGGCACGCGCGGGCAAACGCGGCGTTTTCCGACAAGAATCCGTAGCCGGGATGAATGAGGTCCACGCCATGTTCCTTGGCGAGTGCGACAATGCTGGGAATGTCGAGGTACGCGCCGACGGGCCCCTTGCCTTCGCCGACCAGATAGGCCTCGTCCGCCTTAAAACGGTGCACGGAAAGCCGGTCTTCCTGCGCGTAAATCGCCACGGTGCGCATCCCCAGTTCGGTGGCGGCGCGAAAGACGCGGATCGCGATTTCGCTGCGATTGGCCACGAGCAGTTTCTTGAATGGCTTGGGCGGCGTGCTGCTTCCGGCGGCGATTGCTTCGGTGGTTTTGCTCATGCTGTTTCGGGACGAACTCATATACGCGGCGTCTTTATAGAGGGGCGTTGCGGGATTGGCAAAACAATGATTTCTCGCGGCTGTGTGAAAGGAGTGGCACCCGCAGCTCGCAGGCTGGATTGGGCGTCCCGCCAAATCCCGCCGCCGGATGCGTGGACGAACTTAACAAGCCAGTCACCGCTGCCGCAATCCCCCGGTCCGCAGTTTCCGGCGCGACGCCGGAAGCGACCCGCCGGAGGCAGGTGCTACCCAGGGACGCGCGCCTCCCCCAGCCTCATACCAACTCCCCGTGATGTTCAGTGGAATGGTCGCGTGTTCGTGCAGCCTCAGCCGCATGGTCTGTTTTTACCGGAAGTCATTTATTTCACTTCTTCCGCGCGTCGTGGGCTTTCCAGAAGTCGACAACGTAGGGCGAGCTTCCAGCTCGCCACTCGAGTGCGCCAGCGCGAACGATGAAACAGATCCTCTGCTGGGTTTAACACGTTCTCGGCGCGGTGAGGACACCGACGCCCTACCTAGTGGGGAAGCGAAAGGTAGGGCTGGTTGTCCCAAACCAGCCGTTCGTTCCCTGAACTGATATGGTCTTTACCCGTTCGCGAGGCGGATGGTTGTAACACGTTCTCGGCGCGGTGAGGACACCGGCGCCCTACCTGGTGGGGAAGCGAAGGGTAGGGCTGGTTGTCCCGAACCAGCCGTTCGTTCCCTGAACTGATATGGTCTTTACCCGTTCGCGAGGCGGATGGGTGTAACGTGTTCCCGGCGCGGTGAGGACACCGACGTCCTACCTGGTGGGGAAGCGAAAGGTAGGGCTGGTTGTCCCAAACCAGCCGTTCGTTCCCTGAACTGATATGGTCGTTACCCGTTCGCGAGGCGGATGCCCGCCCTACGTTCGGCGGCAGGACGCCAGCGAGCCAAGGTCTTTGATTAAAGTGCAGCCGGACAAATCAAGTTGAACCAACGGCATCTCTTTGAGAGCGCTGAGCTCCCCGACCACCAATCGCGCGAGTTTACGCGACACGGCATCGCCCGACACCCGGATATGACAGGCCGTCTCGTCGCGTCCGATCACGTAGTCGCCGGGCCCCAAGACATGGCGCACCGGCAATTGGCCCTCGCTGCGGATGATGATTTCGGCCTGTGCTGTCGCCATGGATTATTCCCGGTGCCTGTCCTTTACTGGGATCAATCCTCCTCGGGGTAAATGTTCGCCGGAGTGTATTCCGGGAGAAGGGAATGTCGAACGGGGGCCTTTTTGGGGCGGGGCGGGAGTCGCATCTCAGTTTCTTGCAGAGGGCGTGAGTGTCGACCGCAGCCAGTCGCACCGCGAAGCGGTGCCAGAAACTTGGCAGGCTTTGTTCTGGCACCGCTTCGCGGTGCAATTTCCTTCATCCCTCCACCGGGGGTATCACCCGCTACGCGGGTTCAACCCCCGGCTAAAGGCTGACAACCCTCCGGGTTGTTCCGAGGCTCCGGCAGCTTGCAAGAAACTGAGATGCACACCCTGGGGGAGGAGGGCGTGCTTTGCCCTTGAAGCAGGTGGGCGCATGAAATAGTTTCCCGTCGACCCAATGTGATGCGGTCACTTTGAACTTATGTCCGGCGTGAACACATTTGCCACCCTGCTGCTCGCAGGCTTGGTTTCATCAGCTGGCACCCGCCCGGGAATCGCGGCGGAGAAACCGAAATTACCCGGCCCGGCTTCGACGGAAACAGCCGCTTGGTTTGCGAATAATATCCAGCCGATCCTCGCGGAACATTGCTTCAAGTGTCACAGCCATGCGGCCGACAAAATTAAGGGCGGGTTGGTGCTCGATTCGCTGGCCGGCGCGCTCAAAGGCGGCGACACCGGGCCGGCCCTCGTGCCGGGGCACCCCGAGAAAAGTCTGCTGCTCAAGGCGGTGGGTTATGCCGACCCCGATTTGCAGATGCCGCCGAAAGGCAAAAAACTTTCGGACGATCAAATCGCCAAATTGACCGAATGGGTGAAGCGGGGCGCGCCCTGGCCGGGTCAGCAAACGGCCACCACGACAAGAATTCGGGGCAAGATTACCGACGAAGACCGCCAATGGTGGGCCTTTCAGCCAGTGCGTGAACCGAAAGTTCCCACGCCGGACGACCGGGGCTGGTCACGGAATCCAATCGATAAATTCATTTTTGCCCGGCTCCAGGCGGAGGGGTTGAAACCCTCGCCCGAAGCGGGCCGGACCGCGCTGGTTCGCCGGCTCTATTTCGATCTGGTCGGGCTGCCGCCGTCGCCCCGGGAAGTGGATGAGTTTGTCGCGGACCAGGCGTCGGACGCCTATGACCGGCTCGTGGAGCGTTTATTGCAAAGCCCGCGCTACGGCGAGAAGTGGGCGCGCCACTGGCTCGATCTGGTGCGCTACGCCGAGTCTGATGGTTACAAGGCCGACGACTACCGCCCGCACTCCTGGCGTTATCGTGACTACGTGGTGCAATCGCTCAACAACGACAAGCCGTACAACCGCTTCGTGCAGGAGCAGCTCGCGGGTGACGAGTTATTCCCGGAGTACCCCGACGCCATTGTCGGCACCGCCTATTTCCGCAACGGCATCTACGAATACAACAACCGCGACGTGCGCGGGCAGTGGCAACGCATCCTCGAAGACATCACCGATACCACGGCCGACGCCTTCATGGGGCTGGGCCTGCAATGCGCACGGTGTCACGATCACAAGTTCGATCCGATTCTGCAAAAAGACTATTACCGGCTGCAGGCGTTTTTCACGCCGCTCCTGCCCCGCGACAACCTGGTGCTGGCGCCGCCCGAGCAGAAGGTGGAATACCAGGCGCAACTGGCGAAATGGGAAATCGCCACGGTCGATCTCCGCGCGGAAATCGAGCAGCTCCTCGCCGCGGTGAAACGCAGCACGGAGCAGGGTGCGGTGGAGAAATTCATCGAAGACATCCGCGAGATGATGAACAAGCCGGTCGCGCAGCGGACCCCTTACGAGCATCAGATCGCCGAGCTGGCGTACCGCCAGGTGACCTACGAGTTCGACAAGCTGGATGCGAAGTTGAAAGGCGAGGCCAAGGAACGCGTGGTGGCGCTGCGCAAGAAACTTTTAGAATTCGAAAAGCTCAAGCCCGAGCCGCTGCCGGCGGTGGTTGCGGCCACAGATGTCGGCCCGGTCGCGTCCGCCTTGTTCATTCCCAAAAGGGAGGCACTCGGCGAAATCCTGCCCGGCTTCCCGACCGTGCTCGATGAAAAACCGGCGACGATCAAGCCGCTGCCAAACTCCACCGGTCGGCGGAGCGAGCTGGCACGCTGGCTGACGCAGCCGGAGAATCCGCTCACCACGCGGGTGCTGGTGAACCGGATCTGGCAGGGACATTTCGGCCGCGGCCTGGCGGCCAA
>JAYTXL010000301.1:0-6280 GCA_043742955.1 Verrucomicrobiota bacterium
GGCTGCCCCAGTCCGGCACCCACGTGTTCGTCGTTCCATGCCCCAACTCTCCCATCCCCGGCGCCGCCCGACTAGACGGGGTTAGTAACACGGATACGAATGGTCGAGCAAAACATCGTGGGCGTGGTCCGGGTGATTGCTGATAGCGATTGAGTTCGCGGCGTCCTTCTCGTAGTCTGTTCCGCGCCATGCTTCGACCTCGAAAAAAATACACAGTTTACGATCTGCAACAGCTCAAGGGTAAACGCTGCCTGACCCACATTCACGTCAAGTCACCGGAGGAATCGGCCGCCGCCGAACTGGCAGGAGTCGATCTGATGAGCTGCAGTTTTGATTCACCGGAGGCGCAGGCGCGACTGCCATTGCTGGTCGCGGCGGCCCCGCACAGTTTCCTATCGGCGGCCACTCCGCACGGACTCGCCTCCCCCGAGGAGGCGATCAAAGTCGGGTTTCGCGCTCTCGAATCGGGTGCCAGCTCGGTCTACTGCTCCGCCAGCCCGTTCATCATTGAGGCGATGGCGCGCGAGGGCATTCCCGTGGTTGGACATCTGGGTCTCGTTCCGCGCCACGTGACCTGGACCAGCTACCGGGCCATTGGCAAGACCGTCGAGGAGGCCAAGGAGCTCTACCGCCGCCTCAAAGAGTTGGAGTCTGCGGGCGCTTACGCGGCGGAACTAGAGATTGTCCCGCACAATCTGGCGCGCTTCCTGTGTTCGCAGACGAAGCTGATCCTGATGTCGCTCGGCTCGGGCAGCGGCTGCGATACGCAGTTTCTTTTCTCCGATGACATCCTCGGCGACTACGAGGAACGTCCGCCCCGCCATGCGAAGGTTTACCGCAATTTCCTTGCGGAGCATCGTCGTCTGCAAGCGGAGCGCGTGGCCGCCTTCCGCGAATACATCGCCGATGTCAGCGCCGGGAGTTTTCCCACACCGTCTCATTTGGTGGAAATGGACGCGCAATGCCTCGCGGAGGTGGTGCGATCCATTCCCGCGCCATTCGGGCCTTGAGGGAATCCCGGTTGCCGGTCCAGCGCCGTCGCCCCAACCGCAAGCTGCCCAGGTAAAGCCCAGCTTTGGGCGGCCCGCGTCGGGCGGTTCAATTTGCGGTTCAAAATTTGAGTCAATGCCGCTGCGCTTGCTCGGCCGCAGGCATAATGTAAGTGGCCGACCATGGACCGCCGAGGTTGGTCCCGGAGACCCAGCCGCGGACGACCAAACTCTTAATGTCGTGGTGAAGTGCATTAAAGCTTGAAAACCCCTTCCTTGTGTTTACCAGGTTATGTGGTTATACCTTGTGTCGGTATTTAAAACCCATACTCCAATGAAACTTCGCCTTATCGCTGTCGTTTACGCGCTCATCATCTCGATCTCCCTGGCGGCTGACCTGCCGGCCATCCCGGCCGGGGCCATCACCAAGAAAAATGAACTCCTGTTTTCTGATGATTTCCAAGGTGCCGAACCGGCGAAAGTCTGGCACAAGGTCGTGCCGACTTTCGTCGTCGAAAAGGGCGCATTGAAGGGCACGCAAACGCGCACTAATGCCCCTGCGGCCGAGGGCAAACCGGCCATTGTCGGTCACGCGGCCGTGCATGGGCTGGAGATTCCGACCAAGGACAGCGTGGTTGAGGTCAAGATCCGGTTTGAAGGCGCGACGATGATCGATGTCGAGTTCGACGACCGCAAGTATACTGGGGCCCACTACGGCCATCTTTGCCGCGCACAGGTCCGAACCAACGGCGTGACCATCATTGATGAACGCGATGGCAGCATGCGCAACGACATTTATGAGATGAGCAAAGACCCCACCAAAAAGGCCGAGCGCGCCAAACTCCTTGCCGGCCGGCAGGTGACTTATCCCGCGAAGCTCGAGACGGGCAGGTGGTATGCGCTCGTGGTTGAAACCCTCGGCGACGAGATGCGCGTGACCCTCGACGGCAAACCCGCCGCGTTCCTGAAGTCCTCCGGCATCGCGCATGCCACCAAATCCAAGATCGAGCTGGGCGTCGCTGGCAAGGACGGCTTTTTCGATGACCTCAAGGTTTGGAACGCAGAGCCGGCCAAGCCATAGTGGTTTCATGAACGCCGCGTCACAAGACCTCGATCATCACCTGGCAGCGCTCCGCGAGCGCCTGTTGCATCCGACGGATTACGAGCAGGCGTTCCACTATTTTCTCGAGGAATTTGGCGGCGATCAGGCATTCATCGCGTTGGGTGTGGTGGAGCAGGCGCTGAATTTGGTGCAGGTCCTCAATCGCGTTGCTACCGCCGCGCTGGGCGAGGAAGTGCAGTTGGCGGAGCCGAAAATATCGCTGGTGCCGGGTCACGGATTTCATCATGGCTCGGCGGCGGTGGAAGGGCGGGTGGCGATTTTCTTTTATTTTGAGACGGTGAACACGGGGTTGCTGGTGATTGTGCCCGGGGTGCGTGGGGAGGCGGAGATGGGTCGCTTTCGGTTGCCGGGTTCGTTGACAGTGGATGCGAGCCGGAACTGACGGATTGCGCGCCCCGGAACGCGGCTATGTCCCGCGCGGCGCGTGATCCGCCGCCGCACTTCTGAACGTCCGTCCGGGTCGGGAAGTTCCAACGCGCTGTTCCAGCGCAAAGGTGCTGCGGCTGGTCTCGGTGTCCCCGCCGCGCTCCGTCGGCACCGCCCAGTTCAGCCCTTCTTAACGAAGCAGGCTTTCAGTTCGATCGACATGCCGTCTATCTTGCAGTCGATCTCGTGATCGCCTTCCACCAGACGGATGGGCTTCGACTTCGATCCCACTTTGAGCACCTGTGATCCGCCGCCCAATTTCAAATCTTTAATCAAGACCACACAATCGCCATCGGCCAGCACATTGCCATGGGCATCCTTCACGACGCGTGGGCCGGCCGGTGCCTCAGGCGCCGCCACCCGCTCCCACTCATGACCACAGGTAACGCATTCCCAGCGCTCCGCGTGCGCCAGCACATCGGTCATCTCGCACATCGGACAGGCGGGCTTATTCATAGGAGAAAAAGGATAATCGGATCCCGTAGCGGAACTCAACCGCGCACTTCGGGTAGCCGACGGATGCAGGTTCCGAACCTCGGGGGTCTTCCCCCCAGTTTTTAGGGGTCTTCCTTGCGCGGCGGCGAAAGGGCGAGTCGCGGGGTGGCGATTCGCTGGCCGATGGGAAGGGTGTGGTGGGCGAACACTTCGAGCAAGCCAGCCGTCAAAGTGTTTCGCGCCAATAACCAGGGTGGTTTTCCGGAGCTAAAAAAGTTCTCCATTGCCTCAGCGAGCCGGCTGAATTGGTGATCGGCAGGCAGGGGAGGACGGTAAAGCTGGGCCGAAATCACGCTCCCCGCCTGAGTTCGGACCGCGAAATTGAAATCAGCGACAACGCCGTCAAGCACGAGCAACGTCGAGCGGAAGCCATCGGCATGTTCGAGCAGCCAGCCGCGGGGGGCGCGCGCCAGCTTCGGCACCAAACCGAGGCCGGCCAGATCTTGGGTGCGTCCATCCTTCACGGGATCGCCCTGCGGGGTGTTGGACCGCGAAATTGCCGCGGCCAACAAAGGCCACGACCATTCGCCTTTTTCGCCGGCTTGCCAGAGCGTTTTACCAGCAAGGTGTTTGACGCTGCGGACGCCGGCTTCACCGCCGCGCCGCCGCTCGATCACCGGGAGAAGTCCCTCCAGCGCGCGAAACTCGGCGTCGAGCGATGCGCCCTGGACTACGATCAGCGCTTCGGTGGCGGAGCCACCGGCGGGTAAATCCACTTCCGGCAGGCGCCACGTTACGCCCAGCGGCGTCCCGGCCAGCAGGGAAATGTTCCGCGTCGAAGCCAGCTCCGCCAGCTTTTGCGCGCGGTCGAGGCGGCTTCCCAATGCGCCGTGGACAAACACGATCGTTCCCGAAGCCGCGGTTTCGAGAGTGCGCCGGAGCAGTGCATCATTCGCGAGGGCGCCCGTGCCGCGCCAGACGATGACGACTGCGTCGGAATCGGCGACGGCCGGGCCGAGGTTTTCCTCCCGGATCAAGTTGAAGTTCTTGGCGCGCCGTTCTAATTCGAAGTTGGCACCGCCGGTGGCGAGGTGGACGACGACCCGACAATCCTTGAGACGATGAAATTCACCATGGCGCGGATAACCGAACAAGAACCGGTCGAGGAGTTGTTGCGCTGGGGTTTCGAGCGCAAACTCTTCGACGATGAACGCAATACGTTGGAGCGCCATGGCTTCAAGTTCTCCAGAAGTGCGACGTCACGGGTGCTTGGTAGGCGATTTTGAGTTCCGGTGTTGGCAGTTCCACTTGTCCGCGCGCGAGGGATTCGATTGCAAAGAGGGTCATCCCGGTGGTCAGCAGTGTGCGTTCGATGGGGTAGGGGGTGGCGCCGCTGAGGATGGTTTGCTCAATGTGCTGGGTCAGCGGGTTGAAAAAATCCGCGAGGGTCGCCGGCTTGGGCGGCATCGGCAGATGCATTTTGCAGGAAAGGGTTTCGCCAGAAGTGAGCCGTCCGGCGTACGTGAAATCGCGCAGGTAACGGGTCTCCCAAAGGCGTTCGCGTGCTTTCAGATCACGGACGGCAGAATCGCCGCCGGAACCATTCAGCAAAAACATGGAGGTCCGGAACCCGTCCCGATGTTCAAAAAAATAGGCGACCGCCTTGGGATTGGCGCGTCGCAACACCTCCATGGTCGGCACGCTGCTGGTGTAACCCGGCGTCGGTAGGAGGGAGTGACTGCGGGAAAGCGCGGCGAAGAGCAGTCGGGTGGTTTGCGCGCGGCCAGCCAGCAGGGGCCAGATATTTTCGCCGCGCACGGCGTGTACGGATTTCACCCCCGCCTCGCCGCCCGCCCGTCGTTCGGACATGCACTGCGCGGTCTCGATTCCATGGAAATCATAGGAATCCACGCCGCCGTAACAGGCGCAGACGCTCTCCTCCAACGGCGCGCCGAACGGGATCTCCACCGCCGGGATGCGCCAGGTGACTGGCAGCGACGAGCCGGCGAGGAAGGCAAAACCGAGCCGCCGAGCGTCCGCAACCATCGCGACCGATTCCGCCCAATCGGTGGAGAGGTGTTTGTCATTGAAGACCGGGACCGCGCGGCCGCTGGCCTCGAATACCTTGACGATCTGTTTAAAGAACTTGTAGCGCGGGTAAAGCGTCTGGCCTTTCTCGTTCTTGGGGTATTCGCCATGTTCACCGATAAGGAGGACTCCGTCCACGGCGAGTTTCGAACCGCCCAAGGTGAGCGCTTCCGCAATCGTGGGAAATATTTTAACCCGGTGGCGCCGGGCGCGTTCGCGGCTCAGATCACCTTTGGGAAATTGATCCACGTAAAGCCCGGCCAGCTCAAGAGGCGGGTAATGATGCCCACCTTCCCACCCGTAGCCCTCCAGAAAGCGGTCGATGAAGTGCTGGGCATGCGAGTATTTGCGGACCTCGGTGGCGAGCAGCGCGACTTTTAACCGGCGCCCGGGGCCGGATTTTTTTTCAGCACCCAAGAGGGCGGGTGAGAAGCTTTGCCAAGACGCGGCGACGGCGGCGGTGCCGACGGCCGCACCCACGAAGCGGCGCCGGTTCCACGCACGCCGCCGGGCGAGCGTTGACCGGATGATGGGTGCAGTGGGCATGGTTTATTGGTAAAAACCATGGAGCCAAGCCCCAGGCGAGTCAAGGTGTGATCGCAGACCGAACCGCGTCACAGGACCGCCGCTACATCGCGCCAGTCGGCAGCGGCACGTCGATGACTTCCTCACCGGTGGCGCCAGTCGATGACTGGCGAGTTTAGGGGACGAATTCCCGGGATATTACACAGCAAAAAGCCCATATCTTATGCTCGCATTCATTGTGCCGGCGCTGGCCAAAAACACCTTCGATTGCGAGGCCATGGGCGGTGTTTCCAGGCTTCAGCAGTAACAGAAAGATGACGACGTGTGTCAGTTCACGGTGAACGGACACGGTAGAAGCGTCCGGGGAAATTTGTCCAGTCCGGATCGCTGAATAGCATCGTGCCACCGGTCAGTGTATTGGTGTAAACCGGCAGCCATGCCTGGTTGGAGAGGTTGGTGCAGGCTTCCACCACCACCGTCAGATTGCTGCTGCCAGTGATGTTGAAGCCAAATTGATTGGCATGCTCGCCAAAGCTCTTGCCGGGAAGCTGCAGCACGAGCGGACTCGGCTGAATCCATAGGGCCGTGGGAATAGCGCCCTAAGGCCGTGTAAATAAATAAAGGTATCAACTTATCTGAGACCTGATATGCTATTGGCCCATGAGTTCCAATTTGGTATTGGCGCGAAAGCTCC